>NZ_JBWXON010000028.1:0-57524 GCF_056678875.1 Pantoea folii
CGACTTCGACTTCGACTTCGACTTCGACTTCGACTTCGACTTCGACTTCGACTTCGACTTCGACTTCGACTTCGACTTCGACTAACGCTGCTGGGCGAATTTCAGCGGCTGATCTGCCGGACTGCGCTTCATCACACGATCCAGCACTTCTGCTTCCAGTTCCGCCAGTCGCGCCGATCCACGTCGACGTGGTCGCGCGAGGTCCACGGTTAAATCCAGCCCAATCTGCCCCTCTTCGATCAGCAATACGCGATCGGCCATCGCCACGGCTTCACTGACATCATGGGTGACCAGCAACACCGTGAAGTTATGTTGTTGCCATAGCGATTCAATCAACCCCTGCATCTCAATACGCGTCAGTGCATCCAGCGCTCCGAGGGGTTCATCCAGCAGCAATAAACCGGGTCGATGAATCAACGCGCGAGCCAGCGCCACGCGCTGTTTTTGCCCACCCGATAGTGCCGCTGGCCACTCGTTAGCGCGATCGGCTAAACCCACCGCCTCCAGAGCTTCCAGTGCGGCAGCCCGCCATTCACGCCCCTTTAAACCCAGACCCACATTATCGATAACTTTCTTCCACGGCAGCAGACGTGCATCCTGGAACATAAGACGCGTGTCTTCGCGTGCTTGCGCTAACGGCGCAGTGCCTGCCAGCAGCTCACCGCGCGAAGTGGATTCCAGTCCCGCCAGCAGGCGCAGCAGGGTGCTTTTACCGCATCCGCTGCGGCCCACTACTGCAACAAACTGCCCTGCCGGGATATGCAGATTGATGTTGTTCAGGATGGTGCGATCACCATATTGCTTGCTGACGCCGTTAACGCCCACCGGGGTGCCGCTGTTCAGACGCGACGGGCTTAAAGTTGCGTTGCTCATGCGTTCTCCTTCAATTGATAAGCCGGATGCCAGCGCAGCCATACGCGCTCCAGCAGTTGAGCGGCGACATCGGCCAGTTTGCCGAGCAGCGCATAGAGAATGATGGCGACCACCACCACATCGGTTTGCAGGAATTCGCGTGCGTTCATCGCCAGATAACCAATGCCAGAGTTGGCCGAGATTGTTTCAGCCACAATCAGCGTCAGCCACATCAGGCCGAGGGCAAAGCGTACGCCCACCATGATCGAAGGCAGCGCACCTGGCAGAATCACCTGAATAAACAGACTCCAGCCAGAAAGACCATAACTGCGCGCCATCTCCACCAGACCACGATCGATATTACGGATACCGTGATAAGTGTTGAGGTAAATCGGGAATAAGGTGCCGAGTGCCACCAGGAAAATCTTGGCTGACTCATCGATGCCAAACCACAGAATCACCAGCGGGATCAGTGCCAGGTGCGGCACATTGCGCAGCATCTGCACTGAGGTATCCAGCAAACGTTCGCCCACGCGTGAGGTGCCGGTGATCAAGCCAAGCACCAAACCGATCGAGCCGCCAATGGCAAAGCCGATCGCCGCACGCCAGCCACTGATGGCGAGGTTTTGCCACAGTTCACCACTCACCGTCAGCTTCCAGAACGTAATAATGATGTTTTCCGGTGATGGCAGAATACGTGTTGAGAGCCAGCCCACCTGAGAAGCGAGCTGCCACACCGCAACCAGCAGCACCGGTAAAGCCCAGGGCAGTAGGGCATTACTCAGCTGTTTTTGAAACTTTGCCATCCTGAACTCCTTAGCTCTGAGACACTTTCTGCGGGGTGAAATCATTGGCTACCGCTTCACCGTGTGCTTGCACCACGCGAGGTTTCGGCACTTCTGGGATGGCCAAATCAAGGTGTGGGAACAGTAGCTCACCGACACGATAGGCTTCTTCAAGATGCGGATAGCCTGAGAGAATAAAGGTCTCGATGCCGAGGTCGCTGTACTCCTGCATACGTGCAGCCACGGTTGGGCCATCGCCCACCAGCGCAGTACCGGCACCGCCACGCACCAAACCCACGCCTGCCCACAGGTTTGGGCTGATCTCCAGCTTGTCACGGCGGCCACCATGCAGCGCAGCCATGCGCTGTTGTCCGACAGAATCGGTACGGGCAAAGGCCGCCTGCGCTTTGGCAATAGTGGCATCGTCAAGATGAGCAATCAGGCGATCCGCTGCCTGCCAGGCTTCTTCATTGGTTTCACGCACGATGACGTGCAGACGAATGCCAAAGCGCACTTTACGGCCCTGTGCCGCCGCTTTGGCACGCACTTGATCAATTTTCTCTTTGACTAATGCCGGAGGCTCGCCCCAGGTGAGATAAACATCGACCTGCTCAGCGGCGAGATCCTGCGCGGCATCGGATGAACCGCCAAACCACAGCGGTGGACGTGGCTGTTGTACCGGTTTAAACATCAGGCGTGCACCGCGCACTTTGACGTGTTTACCCTCGTAATCCACGGTTTCACCTTCTGAAACGCGACGCCATACGCGGGTGAACTCCGCTGATTCTTCATAACGCTCCCGATGATCGAGGAACACGCCGTCCCCCGCCAGCTCTTCAGGGTCGCCGCCTGTGACCAGGTTAAACAGCGCGCGCCCGTTGGACAGACGATCCAGCGTCGCGGCCTGGCGCGCTGCCTGCGTCGGTGAAATCACGCCCGGACGCAGCGCCACCAGAAAGCGCAAACGTTGCGTCACCGGAATCAGTGACGCGGCCACCAGCCAGGCATCTTCGCAGGAGCGGCCGGTGGGGATCAGCACGCCGCCAAAGCCAAGGCGATCGGCGGCCTGAGCAATCTGCTGCAGATAACCGTGATCGACAGGACGCGAACCTTCGGCGGTGCCAAGATAGTGCCCATCACCGTGGGTGGGGAGAAACCAAAATACGGATATGCTCATGATTCAATTCCTTATGGCTGGGCGGACTGTGGATGCCAGATGCGGTCAGTGATGTTCACTTTTACCGGCATCAAATGATTGGCATAAAACAGGTCGGCCGTTTGCTGTTGGGCCTGCGCAGTGTGTGCGCTGACCGGCGTAATCGCGGTGGGGGGACGATGGTCGAGATAGCTGGCAATCACCGGCTTGGGTAAGCCCATCGCTTGTGCCAGCAGATCAATACTTTGCTCGCGTTGGCTGCGGGTGAGCGCGTCAGCATCGCTGAAGGTATGCAGCACTTGCTGGATAAATGAACCGTTGGCTTCGGCATATTTGCGTGTGGCTAAATAGAAGGAACCGGTCTGGTTGAGCTTGCTGCCATCAGCCAGTACGCGCACGTTGCCTTGCAGTAAGGCGGCAGAGTAGTAGGGATCCCAAATAGCCCAGGCATCGACATCGCCCTGCTGGAAAGCGGCTCGCGCATCGGCGGGGGTCAGATAGGTGGGCTGGATATCTTTAAAGCTCAGGCCTGCCTGTTCGAGCGCGCGCAGCAGCAAGTTGTGTGAACTGGAACCTTTCTGGAAGGCGACTTTATGGCCTTTCAAATCGGCCACACTGTGAATCGGGCTATCTTTGGGTACCAGAATCACTTCAGCCTGAGGTTTCGGTGGTTCGGAACCGACATACAGCAGATCCGCGCCTGCTGCCTGTGCAAACAGCGGTGGAATATCACCGGTGCTGCCTAAATCAATGCTATCGACATTCAGCGCCTCCAGCATCTGCGGGCCCGCGGGAAATTCAATCCATTTGATCTGGGTATGGGGGAAACGTTGTTCCAGCATCTGGTGAGATTTTGCTAACACCATGCTCACCGATCCTTTTTGATAACCCACACGCAATTGCGCCGGGGCATCAGCGGCAACGGCGTTGGCACTCAGGGCAAATAGCGCAGCAAAGGCTGGCAGCAGTAAACCCGTAAACATCCTTTTCATGATTTTTCCTTTATACCGCTTGTGCGTAGGGTTGATGGCGTCGGTGTAGCGCGTGCCAGAAAGTGTCGAGCGCATCATCAATGCGATTGGCCAGTTGTTGATCCAGCTCTGGCTGGCGGTCGTAATTCACTATTTGCGTATCGGTGGCAAACACCCCATGCAGCACTTCCTGGGCTTTCAGCGCATTCAATACCGGCTTGAGCGCGTAATCCACGGCCAGTAAATGAGATGCACTACCTCCGCTAGCCAATGGCAACACCACTTTGTGTTCCAGGGCGCGTTCTGGCAGTAAATCAAGCAGGGTTTTCAGCGCACCCGAAAATGAAGCTTTATAAATAGGAGTGGCAACAATCAGTCCGTCTGCCAGCGCCAGGTCGTCTTTCAACGCATTAAGGGCTGGGGAGTCAAAGCGCGCATAGAGCAGATCGTCCGCCTGGAAGTTGTGAATATTCCAGGGAATGACTTCAACACCGCGTGCTTCCAACGCGTGCTGGCACAGGCTGAGCATTGCAGTAGAGCGCGATGGGAAGCGAGGGCTGCCCGCCAGCGTAATAACTCGCATGGTCACTCCTTATAACTGAAAGTTATTGATTATCTGGTATTGAGAACTGATGTGTTCAATACTGGCAGAGCGCGTGCGCGGGTATAAATGATTTATCTGGCAAACTTAAGCCGAAATATGGGATTGGCGTGAGGGGGATGTTTTTGAGAAAGGCATGTCGTGTTCTGGGCTAAGGATATTCTGAAAACCGAGTGAGATGAATGCTTCTCACTTAAGCACGGGCGTGAGTATCACTCAGGGGAATGGTTAATTTGGATGAAGTTTCTTATTAATAGAGTGTTTGAAAGAAAAAATGAAGGATGAACGAACCTTTCAAAAGATAAAAGAATATTTTTTCTTTTACGAATGAAAGGGTAGAGGAGGGAGGATCAAATCGAAGTCCCTTTTTAGAGCGGCTAGTCATTTCTGGATGGGGGTGTAACTCTGGTAAATAATGGATTAATCCGTGATTAAGTGTTTCCAAAAGCGTGCAAACATTAAAAACAAGGCATGCCTTACTTCTGTTCTGGCTAAAAATTGTTATCTTTATTCTCGATGCTTTAGCCCTGGTTCAGAAAGTTTTAACAATTAAGATTAGGGTGACGTCTGGAAGGCCGATAAAAAATGAATTCTCTGCCCTTAGCCTGTTTATAATCTGTTGAGATTAATTGCGCTAAAAATCTTCATCAGCTTGTCTGTTATTTTTTTACTTGAGCATTTCATTGGGAAAGGTTCAGGTTTTCATCTTTTATTGGGGATATAAAATATGGAACGCTTTTCTCCGGATCACGATGTGTCTGGCCCAGCGATGAACGCAGGGCAAGAAGATCGACTGCTATCAGATTCAACCCTTCGCTGCTATGAGCTCCAATCGGTTATCACCTCTCAACGCTTTAATTTGGTCAATACAGACCCTGACAGGATTGCAGGTTTGAATGAGGATGACTTCTTACTGTTTGCACCCGCTGGCTTTACGCCTGCAGACGCACTGTTGCTGGAGGTCGCTAAATGCAGCGATCAGCGTCCCGAGCTGAACTGTTTAATCCAACCTCTGTTCCCTCAGCACACTTTTAAAACGGGATTGCAGTCTTCATTACAACTCTTTCAGCAGTTACAGACCGGGCAGCATTGGTGTCAACATTACCTCCTCATCCTGCGTGTTGCGCTTGTTTACGCCGCAACACCCTTGAATCGCATGCGGGATGTGATGCTCGCTGGGTTGATTAATACGGAGTCCGTCTGGGTACTGGATACCTTAAATAGCGCCAGTGACGAAGAAGAGTGTGCCACGTTAAGCTATCAACAGTTTATGCAAGAGTATGAAAAATTGACCCGAATGACGCATTATCTGCCTGAAAGGAATGCTTATCGGCAAAGTTATTTAAGGGGCGGGTTATTGAACCTGATTCAGCAGGATTTAAATCACACAGACAAGCTCTCTGATAATGTGCGGCACGCCATTCACTATTTTTCAGAGCAGTTTCCTGCACAGGGTGTCATGGAAAAACTCATGTTGAAACAACCGGACATCTATTTCAATCTGATGAAAGTCAGAAAAACCTCTGTTGTATGAGACCAACGTTGGTTTTAAGAATTAGTCCCGTGTGCGCCGAGCTGTTTTTATGCCACGCTAATTCTCCTTGAGAAAACCTGACACCAAAACACTTATGTCGATTAAACGTAACGCGATTGCCAACTATGTTGGCCAAATCTATCTGACGCTGTCAGGTATTTTGGTGGTACCACTTTATATTCAACATTTAGGAATGGAAGCTTACGGTCTGGTCGGCTTCTTTTCTATTTTATTGACGTGGTTACAACTGCTGGATGCCGGGGTTTCTACTACCTTAATGCGTGAAGCTGCGCGCTATCGTGCCAATCAAGCCGAATTTGTCTGGTTCCCGGCGCTGTTTGCCACCTTGACGCGATTCTTTCTGATTTCAACGCTTATCCTTGTGGTGCTGGGTTGGATTGCCACGCCGTGGATTGCCGCTCATTGGCTCAATGCGCAACATCTGCCAGCCAGGGATGTGGTGATTGCGGTTGGCATTATGGTCATTACCGCGGCCATACGCTGGCGTACCAGCCCGTATCGTAGCGTGATTGTCGGATTTGAACATCAGGTCTGGCTAAATGGCGTTAACCTGATCATCACCACTTTGCGTACTTTTGGTGCCGTGGTGGTGATTCAGTTTTTCCCTAACCCTGTGCTGACCTTCTTTATCTGGCAATTGCTGGTATCGATTGCCGAAGCGGCATGCTGTATTTACAAATCCTGCCAACTGGTCCCACGTTCCGCGCGCAAAGAGAAGCGTGATGACCTGAAAGGAGTATTGCGGCCCTTTATTCGTTTTGCGCTCAGCGCGGCCTACTCCAGTGCGGTCTGGACCTTTATTTCACAGATTGACCGACTGGTCCTGTCCAAAACCCTGCCGCTAAGCCAATACGGTTCGTTTACCGTGGTGGCGACCGCGGCTACCGGCATTCTGCTGCTCAGCAGCCCGATCATGCAGGCGATTGTGCCGCGCATGACCGGCATGAAAACCCGTAATGAAGGCGATGCGGAAGCGCTAAAACTCTATCGCTATACCACTCAGGCCGTCGCGATATTTATGGCGCCGCTCAGTATCACCATTGCCTGCTACGCCGGACCGCTGCTTTGGGCCTGGACCCAGAAAACCCAGATTGTTGATGAGATGTCATTTGTGCTCAGTCTTTACGCGCTGGGCAGCGGCATTCAGGCCATCTGTGGCCTGCTGTATCACCTGCAATACATCAACGGCAATCTCAAATTGCATATGCAAGGCTTCAGCGTGTTCGCATTGATTTTGGTACCGCTCAACATCTGGTGCGCGATGCATTTTGGCGCGCTGGGTACCGGATGGTTGTGGCTGGGGCAAAACATCTTCTATTTAGTGGGTTGGGCATGGCTGGTACATCGCCGTTTCGCGCCCGGTCTGCATTTCACCTGGCTCACGCGTGATGTGATGTTGATTTGGGCGGCATCCGCGCTGATGGCCTGGTTAAGCACCTTCTTGCCTATCGACTGGAATCAAAACCGTTGGATCAACCTGCTGTGGTTAGGCCTGATTGGCGCAATCAATCTTGGTGTGTGCTGTTTGCTGCATAGCCTGGTGCTAAAGCGTCTGCGCTTGCCGTTATTCAATGTTGAGGAGAGAGGATGAGAATGTTGACATCTCGCCGCGTGCCGACCGTTTCTGTCATCGTGCCAAACTGGAACTGTGCCACGTGGCTGCCAGAAGCGATGGGTTCATTGTTACGTCAATCATCACCGCCCGATGAGATCATTATCATTGATGACGGTTCCAGTGATAGCAGTGTTGCCTGGCTCACCGCTTTCGCTGCTGCGCATCCGCAGGTCACACTGCTGAGCGGTGAACGCGGCGGCGTCAGCGCGGCGCGTATGAAAGGACTCGCCGCAGCCACCGGTGATTTTGTCTATTTCATGGATGCGGATGATTTCGTTTCGACTGAACTGTTTGCTGATTTTCGACGGGTACAGGCCAGGCATCAGGAGATTGATCTGTTCTGTTTTGGCGCGAAGATGTTTCTTGATCTGCCTGTGGCGCAGCGCCAGTATCAACGTATTCATCAACGTCATGTCAGTGGTTTATTGCCCGGGGGCAGGGCAAGTCTGCACATTTTGCTGCAACACCAGTCGGCACATCGCGTGGTGTGGAGTTCGATCATGTCGCGACGTTTAATCGATCAGCTGGCGTTGCAGTTCCTTCCCATTCAGAACCACGAAGATGCGCCCTGGATGTTTGCGCTCTATATGGCCGCGCGTCAAATCTACTGCACCAGCCAAAGCTACTATTACAAGCGCTTCATGCTCAGTTCATTGTCACAGAGCACGCGTGACTTTTCGTGGGTAAAAAATTACTTCATTGCGCGACAAAGCAGCGAGCAGTTTTTACGCGACCAGCAGCAACCCGTTGATGAGTTGTTGTTGGATGATTACTACCAGACGGTGATGAAGGGCTGTCTCGCGCAAATCCGTAAAAATCACATGACCGTGCCCAATGAATGGCAGGCTCCGGTGAATCAAGTGGTAAGTAAGATGCTGCAACAGGATTCGCGCCTGAAGCTGCTGTGGTATTGCCCGTCGATTTACCTCGGGTTGCAAAATGTTCGTGAACAAGTCGGGCGCTATTCTGCACGTCGCTGACCGTGATCAATTCTCCCGCTGCTGATTAAATTTACTTTTGCGCCAGAGGCCTTTACCATTCTGGCGCACAAATTTCCGTGCACCCGACTTCTTCGCTTCCGCCATTCAGGAGAGTGCATGTTATATCCTATCGTCCGGCCGGCGCTGTTTAAGCTCGATCCAGAGCGTGCGCACGAACTCACCTTTCAACAATTACGTTTTATCAGCGGAACGCCGCTGGAAGGACTGATTCGCCAGTCGCTGCCGTCACGCCCGGTGACCTGCATGGGATTGACTTTCCCTAACGCGCTGGGGCTTGCTGCAGGCCTCGATAAAAACGCAGAGTGCATTGATGCCTTTGGTGCGATGGGTTTCGGCTTCGTGGAAGTCGGGACGGTGACGCCACGTCCACAGCCTGGCAATGATAAGCCGCGCATGTTCCGTCTGGTGGAAGCGGAAGGGATTATTAATCGCATGGGCTTTAATAATCACGGCGTCGATCACTTAGTCGAGAACGTTAAAAAAGCGCGTTTCAAAGGTGTGCTCGGTATCAATATTGGCAAAAATAAAGATACGCCAGTGGAGCAAGGCAAAGACGATTATCTGATCTGCATGGAAAAGGTGTATGCCCATGCCGGTTATATCGCCATCAATATTTCATCGCCAAACACACCTGGATTACGCACGCTGCAATATGGCGAAGCGCTGGACGATCTGCTTTCGGCGATCAAATTAAAACAAAAAGAGCTGCAGGAACGGCACCTTAAATATGTGCCGGTCGCGGTGAAGATCGCGCCGGATCTTTCTGAAGAAGAATTGATCCAGGTTGCCGACAGTTTGGTGCGCCATGAAATTGACGGTGTCGTTGCCACGAATACCACGCTCGATCGTGCTTTAGTTGCTGGACTTAAATATGCCGATGAGATGGGTGGATTAAGTGGCCGTCCGGTACAGTCACGCAGCACTGAAGTGATTCGCCGCTTGTCGCAAGAGCTGCAAGGTCGTTTACCTATTATTGGCGTCGGTGGTATTGATTCACTGGTTTCCGCTCGTGAAAAAATGGCCGCAGGGGCCACATTGGTGCAGATATACTCTGGCTTTATTTATAAAGGCCCAGGTTTAATTAAAGATATCGTGACCCATCTCTAAGACATTTCCCACTTTCCCGCGCCGGGGGGTTTATTTATCCCTTCGGCTCGTTTATATTTTGTCCTGCTGATGTTTTTTTCAGCTTTTCCTTAGAGTTTTATTTTTTCATTGAGCGCCATTTAGCGCAGCGATTAACCACAGGGCACATCATGAAAATCAAACCTGATGATAACTGGCGTTGGTATTTTGACGCAGAGCACGATCGTATGATGCTGGATTTGGCCGATGGCATGCTATTTCGTTCGCGCTTCTCGCGTAAAATGCTGACACCAGATGCCTTTAATGTCAGTGGTTTTTGTGTCGATGACGCTGCCCTGTATTTTACGTTTGAAGAGCGTTGCCGACAGAGTGGATTAAAAGGCGATCAGCGCGCGGAATTAGTCTTAAACGCATTAGTGGCGAGTCGTTTTTTAAAACCGCTCATGCCAAAAAGCTGGCATTTCACCAGCCATACCCAGAGCTGGCAACCCGCATCAGGCGATATGGTAGCCGTGACGCTGGCCGATAGCGGCGAACAGGCGCAATTGCTGGTGGTCGAGAGTGGCGAAAATGCGGCGTTGTGTCTGCTGGCGCAAAATACATTATCGGTAGCCGGTAAAGGTATGCAGTTAGGCGACGCGATAAAGATCATGAACGATCGTTTGCGGCCGCATCAGCAGGAACAAAACGCCCACTTTGCGCGGGCGGTTTAAGCGTTTAAGCCAAAACAATATCGCCTGCGGGAATACAGCTACAACTGAGAATCGTTCCGTCTGCGCGCACTGCGCTCTGTTTCAGCGCTTTCACTTCGCCCGATACCAGCGTCACCTTGCAGCTACCACATATCCCGGCACGACACGAGTAGGGAATGCGAAAGCCCTGCATCTCCAGTTGTTCGAGTAGCACTTGCTGGTTGTCGCCGGTAAATTCACTGCCCTGATAGCCAATGATCACTTCTGCCTGTTGGCTGGCAGCCGGTTTGAGGGTTTCCACCACCGCGCCCGCTCCGTAAGCTCGCGGTGTCTGACGAGCCAAAACCGTCAGCTCATCGCCGACGCGGATCACGCCGCTGTTGCGGGCGATCAGATTCAGACCGAAATCGATATCTCCGCTGCCGTCCTGACCGCTGCGGAAACGTTGTAACGTGGCCAGGGGTTCACCTTCGGGATGTTTGCGCCCGCTTTCGGTACCCACGGTGGTGAATACACAGCGGCTGCAGGGCTTGGGCATATCAAAAACAATCTCGCCGATTTTAACTTGCTTCCAGCTGTCTTCATCCCATGCGGCTGCGCCGCTGACCACCAGGTTAGGGCGGAATTGCTCAACGCGAACGCTGGCCGGGCAACGCTGCTGCAGATCCTGCAGTGACGACATATTCACCAGCAGGAAGGGAAAACCATCCGCGAAACTCAGCGATACCTCATCAAATTTTTTCACCCGTCGCGTGGGAGCCACACCGGTCCAGCGCAATTGCACCGGACGCGGAAAGAATTCACTCAGCCAATCATTGATTTCGGCGGGCGCAATATGCGAGGTGAAATGATTCCCCCACACTTCAGTGGGTGACAATTGTGCCGTGAAATCGCTGAAGCGAATTAAGGCCTGGCTGCCATCCGGGGCATTTAAAAATAAGCCATCGGGTAACAGCGCAGGAGTAAAGCGCACCATGTCCGGATACTGTCGCGCAGTAATAAAAGTGCCGTCCAGTTCGGTCACCATGAAGATGCGATCAAACGCCAGACCACTCTCCAGCACCTGTGCATGAGACAGTTGCAAACCGCGCATCGATTTGACCGGATGAATATAGAGGCGAGAAAGCGTAATCATCGAAACTCCAACAGGACAAAAAGAAGCTAACTTTATGACATAGGACGCTGATTCGCTATAATGCGCAACAATTTTAGCAAGAGTAAAAAGTGACGATATGAATTCTCTGTTTGCCAGTACGGCGCGTGGGCTCGAAGAGCTGTTAAAAACTGAGCTGGACGCGCTGGGTGCGCAGGATTTGCAGGTGGTGCAGGGCGGCGTCCACTTCCGTGCCGATGACCGTGTGATGTACCAAAGCCTGCTGTGGAGCCGACTGGCTTCGCGTATTTTGCTGCCGCTGGGAGAATTTGGCGTCTGGAGCGATCTCGACCTGTATGTGGGCGCGCAGAGCATTCCCTGGACCGAGATGTTCGACAGCAGCACCAGCTTTGCAATTCACTTTAGCGGTACCAATGAGGTGATCCGCAACAGCCAGTTCGGTGCATTACGTATCAAAGATGCGATTGTTGACAGCTTTACGCGTCAGAATCTGGAGCGTCCAAGCGTGGATCGTGAACAGCCAGGCATCCGTATTAATGCGTGGCTGAATAAAGATCGCGTGAGCATCGCACTGGATCTGAGCGGCGATGCGCTGCATCAGCGTGGCTATCGTCAGCAAACCGGTCAGGCACCGCTGAAAGAGACGCTGGCGGCCGCGATAGTGATGCGTTCTGGTTGGCAGAGCACCACGCCATTGATCGATCCGATGTGCGGTTCTGGTACTTTACTGCTGGAAGCGGCGCTGATCGCTACCGATCGCGCGCCGGGCTTGCTGCGTACTCATTGGGGTTTCAATCGCTGGAAAAACCATAATCAGGCGGTGTGGCAGGAAGTACTGGCTGAGGCGAAAGAGCGTGCCCGTGTGGGGACGGCGGCCACAACCGCGCGCTTCTTCGGTTACGACAATGACAGCCGCGTGCTGGAATCTGCGCGAGCCAATGCGCGTCGTGCTGGCGTGTTCGAACTGTTCACTTTTGCCCAGCAGGATGTGATTAAGCTGAAGAACCCGCTGGCGGGCCAGGAGATCACCGGCACCGTGCTGAGCAACCCGCCTTACGGCGAACGTCTGGAAAGCGAACCGGCGTTGATTGCGTTGCACAGCCTGCTGGGACGCATTATGAAACAGCAGTTCGGCGGCTGGAATCTGTCTCTGTTTAGTGCGTCGCCGGAATTGCTAAGCTGCCTGCAACTGCGCGCCGACCGTCAGTTCAAAGCCAAAAATGGCCCACTGGAATGTGTGCAGAAAAACTATCAGCTGGCCGCGACCAGCGGTGAAGGCAGTGCGCAGATTGCCGAAGACTTTGCCAACCGTCTGCGTAAGAACATCAAGAAGCTGGAAAAGTGGGCGAAGCAGTCCAACATTGAATGCTATCGCTTGTATGATGCCGACTTGCCGGAATACAACGTCGCGGTAGACCGCTACGGCGACTGGGTGGTAATTCAGGAATATGCTCCACCGAAAACCGTGGATGCCAATAAAGCACGTCAGCGTCTGTTTGATGTGATCAGCGCGACGCTGAGCGTGCTGGAGATTCCGGCCAATCGACTGGTGATGAAAACCCGTGAGCGTCAGAAGGGTAAAAATCAGTATCAGAAGCTGGGAGAAAAGGGCGACTTCTTCGAAGTACAGGAGTTTGACGCGCGTCTGCTGGTGAATCTGACCGATTATCTTGACACCGGTTTGTTCCTGGATCACCGTCTGGCCCGCCAAATGCTGGGCAAAATGAGCGCGGGTAAAGACTTTCTTAACCTGTTTGCCTACACCGGCACCGCCAGCGTGCACGCCGGGCTAGGCGGTGCGAAAACCACCACCACCGTGGATATGTCTCGCACTTATCTGGAGTGGGCCGAGCGCAACCTGCGTCTTAATGGTCTGACCGGACGTCAGCATCGACTGATGCACGCCGATTGCCTTAGCTGGCTGCGTGACAGTGACGAACAATTTGATTTGATCTTCATCGATCCGCCGACTTTCTCGAATTCCAAACGAATGGAAGACGATTTTGACGTGCAGCGTGACCACATGATGCTGATGCAGAATCTGAAACGTCTGCTGCGTCGCGGTGGCACCATTATGTTCTCGAATAACAAGCGCGGTTTCAAAATGGACCTGGACGGTTTAGCCGCTCTGGGCTTACAGGCGCAGGAAATTACCCAAAAAACGTTGTCGCAAGATTTCTCACGCAACCGTCAAATTCACAACTGCTGGCTGGTTAGCCACGCCGGTAAGGAATAAGTTTTATGTCACTGATCAGTATCCATGGCGCTTACCTCTCATTCAGCGATGCGCCGCTGTTGGATAACACCGAACTGCACATCGAAGAGGGCGAACGCGTCTGTCTGGTGGGCCGTAACGGTGCCGGTAAATCCACATTAATGAAAATCATCAACGGCGAACAACCGCTGGATGATGGCCGCATTATTTACGAACAAGATTTGGTTGTGGCACGTCTGCAGCAGGATCCACCGCGCAACATTACCGGTTCAGTCTACGATTTCGTGGCGGAAGGCGTTGCAGAGCAGGCTGAGCATCTGAAAGCCTACCATGCGATTTCCCATCTGGTGATGGAAGATCCAAGCGAGAAAAACCTCAACGAGATGGGGCGTCTGCAAACCATTCTGGATCATCAGAATTTGTGGCAGCTCGATAGCCGTATCAATGACGTATTGCAGCAGATTGGTCTGGAAGCTGACACTGAGCTTTCCTCACTCTCCGGTGGCTGGCTGCGTAAAGCCGCGCTGGGCCGTGCGCTGGTGAGCAATCCACGTGTGCTGATGCTCGATGAACCGACTAACCACCTCGATATTGAAACTATCAACTGGCTGGAAACCTTCCTTAAGACCTTTACCGGCAGCATCGTGTTTATCTCGCACGACCGTTCGTTTATCCGCAATATGGCGACGCGTATTGTCGATCTCGACCGCGGTAAACTGGTTTCCTGGCCGGGCGATTACGATCAATTCCTGCTGGGTAAAGAAGAAGCACTGCGCGTCGAAGAGATGCAGAACGCGGAGTTTGACCGCAAGCTGGCGCAGGAAGAAGTCTGGATTCGCCAGGGCATCAAAGCGCGCCGTACCCGTAATGAAGGCCGCGTGCGCGCATTAAAAGCGCTGCGTCGTGAACGTTCAGAACGCCGTGATGTGATGGGCAAAGCCAACATGCAGGTCGGCGAAGCCGCTCGCTCAGGTAAGATTGTATTTGAGATGGAAAACGTCAATTACAGCGTGGATGGCAAAACGCTGGTGCGCGATTTCTCCACTCAGGTGCAGCGCGGCGATAAGATCGCCCTGATTGGCCCGAACGGCTGTGGTAAAACCACCTTACTGCGTCTGATGCTGGATGAGTTAAAAGCGGACAGTGGTCGCGTACACTGCGGGACTAAGCTGGAGATCGCGTACTTCGACCAGCACCGTGCTGAACTGGATCCGGATCGTACCGTGATGGATAACCTCGCGGAAGGTAAACAGGAAGTGATGGTCAACGGTAAGCCGCGCCATGTGCTGGGCTATCTGCAGGACTTCCTGTTCCATCCGAAGCGTGCGATGACGCCAGTGCGTGCGTTATCCGGTGGTGAGCGTAACCGCCTGCTGTTAGCGCGTTTGTTCCTGAAACCTAGCAACCTGTTGATTCTCGATGAACCGACCAACGACCTTGACGTGGAAACGCTGGAGCTGCTGGAAGAGCTGGTGGATGGTTATCAGGGCACCGTGATGCTGGTGAGCCACGATCGTCAATTCGTCGATAACACCGTGACCGAATGCTGGATCTTTGAAGGCAACGGTGAGATTGGTGCCTTTGTCGGCGGCTATCACGATGCGCAGTTACAGCGTAGCGCCTATAAGCAAACCAAGTCCGCTACGGTGAAAACCGCATCCGCTGCGCCCAAAGCGGCAGAGAAAAATCAGGAGCCAAAACGTAGCGCGAACAAACTCAGCTATAACCTGACGCGTGAACTGGAACAGCTGCCGCAAAAACTGGAGCAACTGGAAACAGGTATCGGCGAACTGCAGGCGAAAATGAGCCATCCGGACTTTTTCAGCCAGCCGCACGACAAAACTCAACCGGTTCTGGATGCGTTAGCGCAGACGGAAAAAGAGCTGGAAGTGGCGTTTGAGCGCTGGGAAGAGTTGGAAGCGCTGAAAAACGGCGCGTAACACAGAGGAAGTCAGTATGTGTGCAACGGATCAGGCGCACCAGTGGATGCTCTGTCCACAGTGTGATTTAACCGTAAAATTGCCTGCCGTGCCGGTGGGCAGTCGCGCGCGCTGCCCACGTTGTCATACCACGCTGACCGCTAACTGGCATGAGCCGCGAAAACGTCCTACCGGGTACGCTTTCGCGGCACTGTTTATGCTGGTGCTGGCGAATCTATTTCCCTTTATCAATATGCATGTGGCCGGGCTGAGCAGCCAAATCTCGCTGCTCGAAATTCCCGCGGTGATGGATCGTGAAGATTACCGCAGCCTGGCGACACTGTTTCTGCTGTTTGTACAGGGGATTCCCGCGTTCTGCATGATCACCATTCTGCTGTTGGTGAATCGCGTGCGTATGCCGCACATTCTGCGCCTTGGGCTGGCGCGTATTTTATTCCAGCTGCGCAGTTGGGGCATGGCCGAGATCTTTATGGCAGGCGTGCTGGTGAGCTTTGTGAAGCTGATG
This sequence comes from Pantoea folii, assembly GCF_056678875.1. Classification (NCBI taxonomy): domain Bacteria; kingdom Pseudomonadati; phylum Pseudomonadota; class Gammaproteobacteria; order Enterobacterales; family Erwiniaceae; genus Pantoea; species Pantoea folii. The sequence continues at coordinate 16,089 of NZ_JBWXON010000028.1, forward strand.
GCCTACGGCGAAATTGGCCTTGGCAGCAGTTTCTGGCCGTGGTGTCTATTCTGTGTATTACAGCTGCGCGCATTTCAGTGTGTAGATCGGCGATGGGTGTGGCAGAGCATGGGTCCACTCCCGGCATTGCCGATGGTGCCGCAAGCCGGAATCAGTGGGTTGAAGCAGGGATTGCGCAGTTGTCCTTGCTGTACCGCTATCTTATCTGTCGGGCAGGCTGAGTGTCCTCGCTGTGGCGTGGTCGCTGCACCGCGACGTAAGCACAGCTTGCAGTGGACGCTGGCACTCTTGATCACCTCGGTGATGCTCTACATTCCCTCAAACATCATGCCGATTATGGTCACCGAGACGCTTGGCTCGCAGTATCCCTCGAACATTATGGCCGGGGTGATTCTGCTGTGGAGCGATGGATCCTGGCCAGTGGCGCTGGTGATCTTTATCGCCAGCATCATGGTGCCTTCACTCAAGATGCTGGCGATTGCCTGGCTTTGCTGGCACGCCAGTGGTCGTGGCCGGCGTGATGATGAGAAGATGCACGTGGTGTATGAGGTGGTGGAATTTGTTGGCCGTTGGTCAATGATTGATGTGTTTGTCATCGCTGTGTTATCCGCGCTGGTGCGGATGGGGCAGCTGATGAGTGTTTACCCTGCGCCAGGCGCGCTACTGTTTGCCATGGTGGTGATTCTTACCATGTTTGCAGCGATGACGTTTGATCCGCGCCTGATTTGGGATCGATTACGGGAAACTGAACGAAAGGAGCCGTGTCTTGACGGACAACCATCACGGGACTGCTAAGGTCGACCAGATTAAACGCTGGTCACCGGTCTGGATTGTACCCATCGTCACGCTATTCATTGGTGGCTGGATCTTATTTTATCATTTCAGCCATCAGGGCCCGGAGGTGGCATTGATCACCGAAAGCGCTGAAGGTATTGAGGCCGGAAAAACCACCATTAAGAGCCGCAGTGTCAATGTTGGCGTGGTGGAAAGTGCGGTATTGACTGACGACCTGCACCATGTGGAGATCAAAGCACGCCTCAATTCTGGTATGGAAAAACTGTTGCATGGCGACAGCGTATTCTGGGTGGTGAAACCGCAGATCGGGCGAGAAGGGATTACCGGTCTTGGCACATTACTCTCGGGTGCCTATATTGAATTGCAGCCAGGTGCGAAGGGCGATCAACCTGAGCACTATCAACTGCTGGATGCACCACCTCTGGCACCGCCGGATGCCAAAGGCATTCGCATCACACTCGACAGTAAAAAGGCCGGACAGCTAAATGCGGGCGATCCGGTGCTGTTCCGTGGCTATCGCGTGGGTACGGTTGAATCCAGCACCTTTGATACCGATAAACGCATGATGACCTATCAACTGTTCATCGCCGCCCCTTACGATCGTCTGATCACGACCAATGTCCGTTTCTGGAAAGACAGCGGCATCGCCGTCGACATGTCTGCCTCCGGCATGCGGGTGGAAATGGGTTCACTGACTACGTTGTTTAGCGGTGGCGTAAGTTTTGATGTGCCAGATGGCGCGGAGCTGGGGCAGATCGCCGAGAATAAAGCGGAATACCATCTGTTTGACGATCAGCGCAGCATCCAGGATTCGTTGTATACCACCCACACCGACTTCCTGCTGTTCTTTACCGATTCGATTCGTGGCTTGCAGGTAGGCGCGCCGGTTGAGTTCCGCGGCATTCGTCTGGGGACTGTCTCGCAAGTGCCTTACACCATTCCAGGTGTTAATCAGGCGTTGAATAACGATTATCGTGTTCCGATATTGATTCGCATCGAACCGGATCGCTTTATCAGCCGTCTGGGCGGAGATTTCAACCTTGAGCAGCATCTGCAGGATGGCAAGAAGCGAGGTCTGCGCGCCACGCTGAAAACCGGTAACCTGTTGTCGGGTGCGCTGTACATCGATCTGGACTTCTATGACAACGCACCGGCGTATAAAGGTCCAAATGAGATTGCGGGACTGGAGGTGATTCCAACGGTCAGTGGTGGATTGAGTCAGATCCAGCAGAAGCTGACGGCAGCGCTGGATAAGATCAACGGTCTGCCATTAAATCCGATGATTACCGAAGCGACAGGCACCCTGAAAGAGAGCCAGCGTACGATGCAGCAGCTGCAGAAAACTCTGGATAACCTCAATCACATCACTGCCAGTCCGGCGATGAAAACGCTGCCAGAAGATATGCAGCAGACGCTGCGCGAGTTGAATCGTAGCATGAAAGGCTTGCAGCCGGGTTCACCGGCTTATAACAAACTGGTAGGAGACATGCAGCGACTTGACCAGGTGCTGCGCGAATTGCAACCGGTGCTGAAAACGCTCAATACCAAGAGCAATGCATTGGTGTTTGAAGCCAAACCGGGCCAGGATCCCCAGCCAAAGAGGGCGAAATAGTGAAAAAAGGGCTGATTATTGGTGCGATGCTGCTCCTGGCAGGTTGTAGCAGCACCATCGAAAACACCTATTATCAGCTGCCTGCGGGCAGCAACGTCGCGCGTGTAGACAGCGCATCCAGCGGCAACCTGCCAATGATTTGGGTCGAGCAAGTGTCGGTGCCGGACTTTATGGCAGGGAACGGTTTGGTGTATCAGACCAGCGATGTAAAGTATGTGATTGCTGCCAATAACTTGTGGGCCAGTCCGCTGGATCAACAACTACAACAGACATTGATCAGCAACCTCAGCAAAGCGCTGCCGGGCCGAATTGTTGCCAGTGCTCCGTTGGGTGAGAGCCACGATACTTTGACGGTGAATGTGACCGGTTTCCAGGGGCGCTATGATGGCCAGGTTGTGGTGAGCGGAGAATGGCTCCTGCAACATCAAGGGCGCTTAATCAAACATGGCTTTAATCTGACTCTGCCGCAAAACGAAGATGGCTATGATGCGCTGGTGCGTACTCTGGCTATCGGCTGGCAGCAAACGGCACAACAAATCGCAAAAAGTGTCATTTCGCTAAATTAAGATTTGTTCGATGCTTATGCTAAGTCTCTGATTTGCCGTTGTGTGACGGACATCAAATCAGGGGCTTTTTTTATCGTCTTATCAGCCAGATATACACGTAATTGACAATTATAGATGTCGTTTTAACGTCAAAATGATGACATTGGCGTGAATTTTGCGCATTGATCTTTCTTCTGCTTGGGGTTAGAACATTACTGTGGTTGAACATTATATCGCCACTCTTTCTTTCCACCCAGAATCCACCAGACCTGAAATGAGGGAATCGAGGCATGAAGAGACAGAAAAGAGACCGCCTGGAACGTGCACATTCACGAGGCTATCAAGCGGGTATTACTGGCCGCTCAAAAGAGATATGCCCCTATCAAATGATCGATGCGCGGTCTTACTGGTTGGGAGGTTGGCGTCAAGCCATGGAGGACAGGTCGGCGGTGGCCTAGCACTGTCGGATGTCCATAAATGAAGGAAGAAACCTCCGCTGAATGCGGAGGTTTTCGTTTGGGGAATTAGAAGGCAGAAGTGTCCTTAAACAGGCCTACTTTTAAATCTGTCGCGGTATAAATCAGATTACCGTCAACGAAGACTTCACCATCAGCCACGCCCATCACCAGCTTGCGGTTGATCACGCGCTTGAAGTGAATTTTATAAGTGACTTTCTTCGCGGTTGGCAGTACCTGACCGGTGAATTTCACTTCGCCCACACCCAGTGCGCGGCCTTTACCTTCAGCGCCTAACCAGCCGAGGTAGAAACCAACCAACTGCCACATGGCGTCAAGGCCGAGGCAGCCAGGCATGACCGGATCGCCTTTAAAGTGGCAATCGAAGAACCACAGGTCAGGGCGGATATCCAGTTCGGCTTCCACAAAACCTTTGTCAAATTTACCGCCGTCTTCGGTCATCATGACCACGCGGTCCATCATCAACATGTTATCAGAGGGAAGCGGCGGTCCATTTTCGCCAAACAGTTCGCCGCGACCTGAGGCAACCAGGTCTTCTTTGCTATAGGATTCGCGTTTATCTACCATGTTCTCAATATGCCTTCTTTTAGTGAAGCCCGAATATTAGCGAACAGTTGTACGCTGGGCAAATCAATCAGCTGTGGTTGAACCAGTTGAGCCAGCGGAATGGCCACGGACGATGACGAATTTCCTGCTGGTTCAACTGTGCAATACGTTCCTGAATGGTATTGAGCAGTGACTCGCCGCTCTCACTTTGCCATGCGATACCGGTTAATAAGGGTAGCGCTTCATCCACGCTTTCGATTGCCCAGATGTGGAATTGCTCTTGCTTCACCGCATCGACCACAGCTTCGCTGAGGCTCAAATGGCGCACATTGCTGGCTGGCAAAATAACGCCTTGTTTACCTGTCAGCTCGCGTGACTGGCAAATGTTGAAGAAGCCCTCGATTTTTTCATTCAGGCCGCCAACAGGCTGCACATTACCAAATTGGTCCACGGAACCGGTCACCGCAATATGCTGGCTTAGTGGCTGATTGGCCAGTGCGCTAATCAGCGCGCAGAGTTCGGCCAGTGAAGCGCTATCGCCATCCACTTCGGAATAGGACTGTTCAAACACTAACGAGGCTGAGAAGGGCAGCTGTTGCTCGAGTTCAAGTTCAGCGATCAGATAAGCTTGCATAATCATCATGCCTTTCGCATGAATATTACCGCCCAGCTCGGCTTTACGCTCAACGTCAGTGAATTCACCATCACCTGGATGAACAACACAGGTGATACGTGACGGCTCGCCCCACGGACGCGGATGACCTGGAAACTCCACCACCGAGAGACCGTTAATCTGTCCCACCACTTCACCTTCAGTTTCAATCATAATCTGATTGAGCAGAATTTCGTCACGCATGCGGTCAGCCAGGTAGCTTTCACGCCATTCGCGCGCTTCCAGTGCTTCTTTTAATGCTTCAGCATTGATGACGTCACCGTGCAGCGCGGTTTCCTGCAGCTGACGGCGTAACCAGCGCGGGCAGAGCGGCAGGGTTTCTTGATCACCCGTAAAACGAACCGCCTCATTGATCAAGAGCGGCCAGAAATCGGCTGCAGGCTGATCCAGACCGGCTTGTTCAGCTTGCGTGAGCGTCCACTGGCACCAGAAAGTCATGTCCTCTTCATCGGTGATCTGCAGGTTCTCTTCGAACTCGCTGTACAGTGCCATTTCATGCACTTCTGCATCCAATTCCTGGAAGCTGGCTAACGCATCACGATCGCCACAAAGTACCAGGCGCAGTTGCAGCGGCAGGGAAGGGATGGCCACGGGCAACGGTTGGCGTTCGTCCTGCGAATACCAGTCAAAGCGGCCTTGCTCGATGCACTTACGCAGACGCAGCCATAGCAGTGGCTGAGCCAGTAGCGTATTCACGGAAAGGATTAAAGTGCCGCCATTGGCTTGATGAATCAACCCCGGCTCGGGCTGAATACGATCTTTGTACTGACGCACACAACCAAACAGTTGTTCTGCTTCAATCCAGTCGGCAAAGTGAACACCGCCCTGACTGGTGAATGGCCGGTTAGCATCGCTGGGCGGCATCAGGCTGACCGTGTCACCCATGACATGATAGTCACCGCCATACAGCGCGATCTCTTCGGGCTGGAAGCGCTGTGCGGCTTCGGCGATGCACGCGAGGTAATCGCTGTTTTCCTGACTGCGTAATAGCAACAGAGGAAAACCTAAGGTTTGATGATGCAAATGCGCCAGCGCATTCAGCAGACGCGGCTGAACCGCGGCAAGACTATCGCTATCTTCCAGTGAGACGTTTGAGAAAATGGATTGGTAGCGGATGCTATCCGGCTGCAGGGCTTGCCACGTAATTTGAGTGCTGGTCAAAATATTCGCATTAGTCAGATTTAGGAAAAGCGCGATTATACAGGAATCAACCTTGTTAAGCACTGCGGAGTTCCAGCCCGAAATGTGATGACCGCTACATGTTTTTCCTTGCTGCATCCGGGAAAAAAGCTGTTATTCTTAGTTTGTTACGTGATCACGATGAGATTCCGATGAAATACCAGCAACTCGAAAATCTTGAAAGTGGATGGAAGTGGAAATACCTGGTGAAAAAGCATCGGGAGGGTGAATTGATCACCCGTCATCTTGAGCTTAGCGCCGCGCAGGCTGCAGTGGATGCCTTACTGGCGATGGAAAATAGTCCAGTAGAGGTAGCGGAATGGATAGCTCAGCACATTCACCCCGATCTCGAGAACCGTCTGAAGCAGACTATTCGTGCGCGCCGTAAGCGGCACTTTAATGCGGAACATCAGCATACGCGTAAGAAGTCGATCGATCTGGAATATCTGGTGTGGCAGCGTCTGGCAGGATTGGCGCAGCGTCGCAGTAATACGCTATCAGAAACCATTGTGCAGTTGATTGAAGATGCCGAGCGCAAAGAGAAGTATGCCAGCCAGATGTCAACGCTTAAGCAGGATCTTCAGGCGATTCTGGGTAAAGGCGGATCAGAGAACGAATAGCGCTGATGTGTGCACTATGATGGTGTTGTTAGCCAGTTGAAAAGAGATAAAAAAAACCCCGCAAGAGCGGGGTTTTTTATTGCGTGATAACTTAAGCCTGTGGCTGAGTTACAACGTCTTTGATACCTTTCACGTCGATTTCAACGCGACGGTCTGGCGCCAGGCAGTCGATCAGGGCATTACGGCCTTTCACGCTGTCACAGGTGTTGCCAGTCACTGGGTTAGATTTGCCCATACCGCGTGCAGAGATCTTGTTAGAAGGGATACCTTTAGAGACCAGGTAATCAACTACAGACTGAGCGCGTTTTTCAGACAGTTTCTGGTTGTACTGCTCTGAACCGATACGGTCAGTGAAGCCCAGTACTACAACAGAACCGTCTTTAGGATCCATTGAGCTCAGCTGGCTGTACAGCTGATCCAGAGCCTGCTGGCCTTCTGGTTTCAGAGTCGCTTTGTTGAAGTTGAACAGTACGTCAGACTTCAGAGTGAAACGCTTGGTTTCAACAACTGGCGCTGGAGCAGGTGCTGGAGCAACAACTGGTGCTGCTGCTTCATCCTGACCGAAACGGTAAGAAACGCCGACGCTCAGCATGCTGTTGTCTGGACGCGCACCAACGGTACCTGCGTCACCGATGTTGTTAACCCACTGGTAGTCCAGGCGAGTTGCCCAGTTTTTGGTCAGTGCGTATTCAACACCAACAGCAGCCAGCGGAGAAACGCCGGTGTCGTGGTTGCTGATACGGTCGCCAGTGTTCAGGTTGGCTTGCTTAGAGTCTGCACGCCATACCATGCCGCCCAGACGGGTGTACACATCAAAGTCTTCAGTGATTGGGTAGCTCAGTTTAGCTGCCAGCTGAACGCCTTGTGCTTTGAATGCGCCGTTAACTTGGTCGCCTTTGTTAGGCATGCGGCCTAACCAGTCGTAGCCCAGCTCGAAGCCCAGGTATGGGTTAGCCTGGTAGCCCAGGAATGCACCAGCACCAAGCTGAGATTCGTGAGTTGGACCGTCGTTGTTCGCGTAACCGTTACCGTAGTAACCAGTATCGTGATACTGAGACCAGCCCAGTTTAGCACCGGTATACCAGGTGTTATCTTTAGGAGCGGCCTGCGCTACGGTAGCGAAGCCAGCCAGTGCCACTGCAATTGCGATAGCTGTCTTTTTCATTTTTGCGCCTCGTTATCATCCAAATAGGCAATGAGCAAAAAGGTTGCTCTTTGTGTTAATCCTTCGCCGGGTCTAAACGCTCGCTTTTGACTCTACCGAAAAAACGGAGGTTATTGAGCACCCTGGCGAGATAAAGTCTACAACGAGATTGGAAAGTTACAAGTATGATGTGAGGCCAGCCAGCAAAAAAACAGGGATTTATACACACATTTTAACAAATCACATGGCAAAATCTTCGCCAGCGAATTGAGAAAATGCGGCTAAACCATTGTCAAAGCTGGCGGGAAAAGAATCAGTGGCTTAGCAGCATCCTTAAGAAAAAAAAGCGTGAGAAAATTCCTGGTTTTACTTAATGAAACAAATCCGACGGAATTTTTGGCGTATTTGGTTGTCTGGACAAGACGCGATCGTGACCTTGCGGACGCATAATTAAACCCAGTGCTTCACCTTCTGCCGCTGCCATTTCGAGTTCAAACCGCTCTTCATCATTCAATTCGTACGGAATCCAGGCCAAAACCACACTATAATTTCCCGTGCGCAGAGCCTTCACCATACTTTCCACTGTCGTGAGTCGTTCAGATTCGGTGATATGCATACTTTTCTCAAGCGGTAATCCTGACTGCTGCATCCAGTTACGATTCAGCTTATGCGCAGGTGTTAACCACAGCTGCCAGCGGGACTGTTCGCTGAGTTGCTTTAACACCGGCAACAGCAGTAACTGCATCATGCCAGGTTGTTCGCTGTAACGTAGTTCAGTAATTCCACCCAGAGAAGGCTGCGTCAGGCTTGAAGAAGCAAAACGTTGAGAACGATCAGCAAGGCCAGAGAATTGAGTACGCATGTTTTAATCACTCAGTAATGAACTGTATGGATGTACAGTAATGTCTTCCTGGATAAAGATCAACCTCAATTTCTGAAAACACCTCGCAAATTGTGCACATCGCACACAGCAAATGCTTTTATTCATTGAACAGCTAATGGGTTTTTTCTATCTTCTAACCAGATGAAAACCCAGGATTTTAAGGAATTTTCTCGAATGAGAATTCACGGAAAGGAGCTGTAATGAAAACCAACAATCCACTCGTTAAACAATCCAAAACACAGCTGGCGCCGCTGGGAAAGATCGAATCCCGAACGCAATTTGGTGGCTATGCTCTGACAGTAGAAAAGGTCATTTTTGCGTATATCAATGAAGACGCGCTTTACCTGCGTGCCAGTGAGGCATTGCAGACTTACCACACCCAACGTGCTCTTGAACCGCTGGTCTATCGCAAACGCGGCATACCAGTGCAACTGAATTACTTCAAGGTGGATGCGAAGCTTTGGCAGGATCCTGAGCAACTCTTGCGGTTGTCGGCCAGTGCGCTGCACGCAGCACAGCATGAGTTAGCAAACCGGACAGTGACCTTACGGCTAAAGGATCTGCCTAACCTTAGCCTGCGCATGGAGATGATGCTGCATAAAGTTGGCATCAGTTCAGTGAAAGTGCTGCATGAAATGGGATCGCGCCAGAGCTGGCTCAAACTGCGTGCCGTTAACAAACATATCGGGCTGAAAACGTTAATGGCATTGGAAGGGGCGATTTCCGGACATCACCAGGCCGCATTGCCTGCAGCGATTAGAGATGAGCTCTACGCGTGGTATGTCAAAACGCTCCACCCCAAAAATGCGGTGGAGCAACGTTAAATTAATGACTGGATAATGTGCGGCGCAGGCGGGCAATTTCTGGCAGCAGGGCAATCAGTAAACCCAACTGCTGCATCACCAGCGGCGCCTGCACGTCCGAACTGTTTTTGATATCACTTAACTGCTGCATCACCTGCTGCTGCATGGCTACTGCCTGCTTGTCGTTAACGCGTTCAATCTGCAGCACATCTTCAACAAAACACACTGCATCGTCTAAAACTTTGAGCAATGCGGGATCAGAAAGCCGTTCGCGATGTGCGCCCAGCGCTGAGATGTAGCTCAGGAAAGAGTGATTCAGACACAGTAACCGGAACGCGTTTTCACGCAGCGGTTGCTGAAGCTTAAGTTCGCTACTCATGTTCGAGACCACCGATGCTAATTCCGCATCGGCATTGTGAGCATCACGACGCGCCACACGATAAGCCAGACGGTTATCTTTACCCTGATGATATTGCTCAAGGATGGCATCGAGATAACGACAATTGGCATTCAGCGTACGCTCCGCCACGGCGCTAATTTTGCGAAAACGCCAATCGGGCCAGACAAATGCCACTGCCAGCCAGGCCAGACCGCAACCCAACAGGGTGTCAACAATGCGCGGCAACGCCACCTCAAATCCTTCGCCCAGCAGGTTAAAGCAGAGCAGTACCAGCAAGGTGATGAATAGTGTGGCTTGCGCATACTGAATCTGACGAAAGGCAAAAAACAGTACGCCACTGAGCACGATGAGAATCAGTTGCCCTTCAATAGAGGGCACTAACCATAGTACCGGTAAGCCAATAGCGATGCCCGCTAGTGTTCCACCAATACGTAAGGCAAGCCGGCGGCGCGTGGCATTGTAGTTAGGCTGGCAGACAAACAGGCTGGTGAGCAAAATCCAGTAGCCGCGATGAAGACCGGTAATCTGAATAAAAGCGTAGCCAACGCAAAGCACGAGGGACATGCGAACAGCATGGCGGAATAATGCCGAACCTGGAGTCAGATGACGGCTTAGCCGTAACCGGATATCCGCCCATCCACTCAGCCCTTCACGCGAAAGATGGTTATCGGCTGAGGAAGGCGGTTCTGCCAGCGCTTGTTCAGACTCAATCGAGGCCAGTTGCGCATCAATCGCACGCAAATTTCGCAGCAGCCAAAATAGCGCGCGGATGTGCGAATCCTGCGGGTCATTCTGTTGTAATCGTTCCAAAGCCGTTTCCAGCCGGGAGAAGGTGCGCTCAAAACTGCTGTCATGGTGCCATGCCTGGCGTAGCAGGATGCTCTCAGCCAGCTTGCGACAGGCTTGAGCTTGCATATTCAACAGGCGCTGGAAGCGAAACAGCACTTCGTTATAGCGCCAGTTATCGCGCAGCAGGTGATATTGCAGATGGGATGAGCTGGCGCGTTCATGAATATCCTGCGCAACGAAATAGTAGTGCAAACTGCGACGTGTGCTGCGCGATCCACGGTCGCCGCGCAAGCGACTCTGAATGGTGGTTTTCGTCTGATTAAGTTGCGCCACCAACTGGCTGTTCACCATCGCCGTGGCAATGGTACTGGCATCATCCTGTTCACCTGCATCTGGATCGAACAGATTTGCCTTGGCTTCCAGATAACTCGCCAACTGAGAAAAGCTGGCCGCCAGTTGCTCCTGTACCGGCCGTACCGGGAAAATCAAATGTCCGATAAATGTCAGCAGGTTGTACCACAGCGCACCAATCAATAGCAGGGCGGGCTGCATCCACCATTGAGGGAATAAGCCAATTCCCAACATGGTATAAACCGCAATGAGCAGCGCACCAAAAGCGATAGTGGCATAGCGCTGCCCCAAAGCGCCAAGCAAAATGAAGCCCCAACTCGAGAGCGCCAAACCGATGGCAAAGGCCCACGGATAGGGAAACAGCAACTCAACCGATACCGAAGCGATGCAGAAGCAGACCAGCGTAATCATCAGATTGCGCAGGCGACCAGTCCATCGGTCATCCAGATCGGCCAGCGCGGCCGCCACCACGCCGAGCGTCAAAGGAATGGTCCACTCTATTTGCTGCAGCCACCACGGAACGGCGGCACACCCTGCCAGCGCGAAGAAAATGCGCAATAAATAACGCAGGCTGCTATTGAACACATAACGTCGCCATCCCGGCATCGCGTTCAGAAGCATCAATTGTCCGCCTTAGTATCGACGACGCGCATTCGCTTCACGCGCGGCCTGAGCCTCTTCCACCGAGACCACACGGCGGCCTACGGGCCAGAGTGCGATAGCGGCAATTTTAAAGTTAGCGATACCGACGGGGATACCGATGATGGTCAGGCATTGGATGATGCCAGCAGAAATATGCATCAGACACAGCCACCAGCCGAAAAACACCAGCCAGAAAATATTGAGGAAGGTTCCGCCAGCATTCAGCACATAGCTTTTACTGTCAGGGCGTAGCACATCGACATGCACCGCTTCATTACCAAAGGGCAGAAGTGAAAGTTTAGTGATTTCCCAGCAGGATCGCGTTAAAGGCAGGGTAAAGATAAGCACAATGCTGACAAGCGTGGCAAACAGCCAGCTTAGCGTGGTGAACACGCCACCCAAAACGAAGTTAAGAATATTCAATACGGTGCGCATAACACGATTTTCCTTTTGCAATCCGCAATATGTGTCGCCCAGTTTAGCCTGTTTTAAGGCTGGAGCGCCAAGAGTCTGACAGGTAAACTGCGCGATAATCGAATTCCACAAGACGGTGCGGACATGGAACTGAAAGCAACATCAATGGGCAAACGTCTGGCTCAGCATCCCTATAATCGGGTGCGTCTGCTGGCCGCTGGCGTGGAAGTCAGTGGCGATCGTCACGAATATCTTATCCCGTTCAATCAATTAATCAGCATTGCCTGTAAACGCGGCATGGTTTGGGGAGAGCTGGAATTTCACTTGCCAGAAGATAAGGTTGTACGCCTGCACGGCACGGAATGGCAGGAGACGCAGCGTTTTTTCCATTACTTGCAGCATGCCTGGCAGCAGTGGAGCCAGGAAATGAGCGAAGTCAGTGCACAAGTCCTGATGGCTTTGGAACAGGAGATTATCGCCTTCACGCAACAGGATCGCTGGTTAAAGCGCAGCGAACTGGCTACGGTAAAGGAGAGCATTCAACGCCAATTTTCCGCCTTACCGCTGCCACTTTCGCGCCTGAATGAGTTTGATAATTGCCGTGCGCGCTGGCAGTTTTGCCAGCAGTGGTTAGAACAAGGTGAAACCGCCATTCGCCAGCGCAACCGTGAATGGACGACGAAGGTCATCAAGGACTACCACGAATTTTTCTCCACTGTCGAAACTACACCGCTTAATGCTTCCCAGTGCGAAGCGGTGGTCAACGGTGAAGACGCCTTACTGGTGCTGGCCGGTGCGGGAAGTGGTAAAACCTCGGTGCTGGTGGCACGTGCCGGTTGGTTGCTGAAACGCAAGCTGTCACAGCCGGAGCAGATTCTGCTGCTGGCATTTGGTCGTCAGGCGGCCGAAGAGATGAACGATCGTATTCAGCAACGCTTAGGTGAGAGTGCGATTCAGGCGCGAACATTTCACGCGCTGGCATTGCACATCATCCGCGAAGGCAGCAATAAGCAGCCGGTGATCAGCAAGCTTGAAAGTGACAGCAAGGCGCGGCGGCAACTGCTGATCGACACCTGGCGCGAACAGTGCAACAGTAAAAAAGCGCAGGCGAGCGGTTGGCGTCAATGGTTGCAGGAGGAACTGGAGTGGGAGGTCGCTGAAGGCCCATTCTGGCAGGATGACAAGTTGGCGCAACGGCTGGCCTCACGCATGGAGCGCTGGCTGGGACTGATGCGCATGCACGGCGGTGCGCAGGCGGCGATGATTGCCGATGTACCAGAAGATTTCCGCGATAATTTCAGTAAACGCGTCAAACTGATGGCGCCGCTATTAAAAGCCTGGAAAAGTGCGTTGAAAGAGGAGGGGGCAGTCGATTTCTCCGGACTGATCCATCAGGCGATTGCCATTCTCGAAAAAGGGCGCTTTATCAGTCCGTGGAAGCATATTCTCGTGGATGAGTTTCAGGATATCTCGCCACAGCGTGCCGCTTTATTGACTGCGTTACGTCAGCAGAATAAGCGCACCAGTTTGTTCGCAGTGGGCGATGACTGGCAGGCAATATACCGTTTCAGCGGCGCCGAGATGAGTCTGACCACGGCTTTCCACCACTACTTTGGTGACGGCGATCGCTGTGTGCTGGACACCACCTATCGTTTCAACGATCGCATCGGTGAGATTGCCAACCGCTTTGTGCAGCAGAATCCACATCAGCTGCGCAAGCCGCTCAACAGTCTGAGCAAGGGGAATAAGAAGTCAGTCACGCTGCTGCCGCAGGAGCAACTGGAACCGTTGCTGGATAAATTAAGTGGCTATGCGAAACCGGAAGAGCGTGTGCTGTTGCTGGCGCGCTATCACCATTTGCGTCCTGCCATCCTCGATAAAGCCAAAACGCGCTGGCCGAAATTGCAGATCGATTTTATGACCATTCATGCCAGCAAAGGGCAGCAGGCAGATTTTGTCATTATGCTGGGCCTGCATGAGGGGCGTGATGGCTTCCCCGCTGAGGCGCGTGAATCGATTATGGAAGAGGGGTTATTACCCCAGCCGGAAGATTTCCCTGACGCTGAAGAGCGACGGTTGGCCTATGTGGCGATTACCCGCGCACGTCAGCAAGTGTGGATGCTGTTTGATAAAGATCGGCCTTCCGTTTTTGTCGAACACTTCCGCGAATTGGGCGTGCCGCAAAGTCGAAAGGCCTGAACATTACGCTTTCAGGCGGTCGGCAAGATAGCGCTGATAATCGGGGATTTGGATCTCAAACTGCTGGGCAAACATCGGTGCCTGAATAATGAAATCCGCGGTGGCGCGATTGGTCGCCACCGGGATATTCCACACGGTGGCCAGACGTAACAGGGCTTTGACATCGGGATCGTGCGGCACCGCATTTAACGGATCCCAAAAGAAGAACAGCACATCGATTTTCCCTTCGGAGATCAAAGCACCCACTTGCTGATCGCCACCCATCGGGCCGCTTAGCATGGCGTTGACGTCTAAACCGGTGTGGCGATTAATCAGATTACCTGTGGTGCCGGTGGCATAGAGCACATGCGGTTGCAGCGCGCTCTGGTTGGCTTTAACCCACTCCAGTAGCGTCGCTTTACAGTGATCGTGGGCAACGAGGGCAATGTGTTTCTGAACGTTAAGGGTACGAACGGTCTGCTCCATAGGGCTTCCTGTTTCTTCTCATGCATTAATTTTAAGGCATGAGTGTACCCCTGACATTTCAACACTATCAACTTGCGCGTAAGGTTTTCATCCAACTGATAAATTTCAGGCGTGTAGCAGCATCAAAGCGCTGAAACCACTGTTGCAGATAAGGTAACTCTCCCGCATCCTGCCAGGCAAAATCGAGACTCATCTGGGCATCCGGCGCACTCACCGATTGCAGTGCAAAGCGAGGAACCGATGCCGCCTGGGCAGTACGGTTATAATTCAGCATGGCCTTTTCCAGATCGCTATCGCTACCCTGTGGTAAGCGATCGCGCAGGCTGGTGATTTCATTCCCTCGTTCATCAACGAGCTGGAAATTTAGCGCCTTATCGAACGTGCTGCGTTCTCGTCGGTTGGCCAGAACGGGTAAACGAATCGCGACTGAGGTGGCGCTGGCATTGAACGTGACGATCATCGGCACCGACTGAAAATGCGTGGCATCCGCACAAGGTTTTTCAACGCGAAACAGGAATTGATGCTGCCCACGCTCCAGCTCCAGGCTATCCGCGCCTTTCAGCAACGAGCCTGAGATTTTGCGACCATCGAGCACCAGCAAGTCGATTTCAGGATCGAGTTTGAGGGTGATGGCATGGCAGGATGCCGATACGAGTAACACGAGTAAACTCGTAACAGCCAAAGACAGCTTCATTTCAACTCCCGGAGGATGGGGATTAAGGGTGATGTGTAGCAAATTATTACATTATGGCATTAAATTTACATTTTCACATATTTATTCGTGCTGAGGCGCAAAGTTTTTATCTGAGGGGCTTGCACTGTGTCACGCAATGGCAACTACACTCAGGCGAACGAACAAGGAGAAAAAAATGAATGATCAAACGATTCGTGATGTATTGAGCCGCACCAAACGCATTGCATTGGTAGGGGCGAGCGATCGCGCCGATCGCCCAAGCTATGGTGTGATGAAGTTTTTGCTTGATCAGGGTTATGAGGTTATTCCGGTGAGTCCAAAACTGGCGGGGCAGCAGTTGCTGGGGCAGACCGCTTACGCCACGCTGGCAGAAATTCCGGGTAAAGTGGATATGGTAGATGTGTTTCGCAATGCTGAGGCCGCGTGGGGTGTGGCGCAGGAAGCGATTGCCATTGGTGCCGATACACTGTGGCTGCAATTGGGCGTGATCAATGAGCAGGCGGCAGTGCTAGCGCGCGATGCGGGCATGACGGTGGTGATGGATCGTTGTCCTAAGATTGAAATTCCGCGTCTGGGTATTCCGCCCATCGCGTCGTAAAGCTGAAACGGCGACCGAGGTCGCCGTTGTCATTAATGGCGCAGGCTAGGTGCCTGCAACTGCTGCCGGATGGAAGCAGCAAGTTCATCCATCGAAGGTTGCTCAGGATGCTCATACGACGTTTCACCGGCGAGCTGAATTTCAGCAACATAGGTGTGCACCTGTTCGCCTTCTTCATCTTCCATCACTACGTGATACCAGGGTGCGGCGCGCAGCGTTTCACTGGCGGCTACATCATCTTGCTCGGGTTCATCGAGCGAAAACTCCGGATCGACATCCACAATAACGCCGAGCACCCCGGAGAGACGGTGACGGACCTGCTGTCCAATGCCAAATTTACTGGTAATCATGGTGCCTCCCAAAACTGTGCCCTGTCTCTAATATGGAGGCAGGGTACAGATTTTCAAGTCACAGCACGCGGCAGGCAAAACCTTTCAGATAAAGACCTTCAGGATAGCTGGCGATCACTGGGTGATCGGCTGCCTGACGGAACTGCTCTACAAATTGTACATCACGACCCGCATCCACTGCGGCATCGGCGATAATTTTCTGGAAAAGATCGGTGGCCATCAGTCCTGAGCAAGAGAACGTCAGCAGAATACCGTTAGGGTTGAGCAACTGCATCGCCAGCATATTAATATCCTTATATCCGCGGCAGGCGCCCATCAGCTGATTCTTGTTCTCAACAAATTTCGGCGGATCCATCACGATCACGTCAAACTTTTCGCCGCTGTCACGGTAGCGACGCAGCAGTTTGAACACATCATCACGCACGAACTGTGCACGAGACAGATCAAGGCCATTGAGCTCAACGTTCTGTTTCGCCACATCCAGCGCATCCTGTGACGTATCCACGCTAATCACTTCGCGGCAGCCACCCATCAGAGCCGACACGGCAAATCCGCCGGTGTAAGAGAAGCAGTTCAGCACGCGAGCGTTTTCAGCGTAGCGGCGCGTGGCAAAACGGCTGTCACGTTGATCAAGGTAGTAACCGGTTTTATGGCCACCCTGAATATCGACCAGCAATTTCATGCCATGTTCGGTAATCGGCAGTAACGGCGGCGGCAGTTCACCAGTGACTGGGCCTTGTGTCAGTTCCAGTCCTTCTTTTTTGCGCACGGTAACATCAGAACGATCGTAAATCGCGCAAGTTGGGAAGCACTGCTGTAAGGCAGAGAGAATCGCCGGGCGTTGATATTCAGCACCGGCGGACAGTAGCTGCAGCACCATAAAGTTGCCGAAACGGTCAATGGTCACGCCAGGCATGCCATCCGACTCACCGGCAATCAGGCGATAGCTATCAAGGCCATCACGTTGCGCCAACCATTTGCGCCACTGCTGCGCTTTTTCAAAAGCGCGGACAAAGAAGGCGATGTCGATTGACTCATCCTGCTGCCAGCTCCAGACGCGCGCGCGAATTTGTGACTGTGGAGAATAAGCGGCACGGGCCAGCCATTTACCATTGCTGTCGCAGACATCAATAGTTTCACCAGACTGGGCTTTACCTTCCATACGGGCAACGGCACCTGAGAACACCCACGGATGGCGGCGGAGCAGGGATTTTTCACGTCCCTTTGCGAGAATCAATCGAACGGTCATGTTTGCTATGCTTACCTGAAAAAATGAGGCGCCATTTTCCGGTGGATGGCGGCAAATTGCAACGCACAATGGGGAGATAGCCATGGCGAACACGTGCTACAAAATCTGGGTGCACGGTATAGTGCAAGGGGTAGGCTTTCGTTATTACACCCAGTCACAGGCCAATAAACTGGGCGTTACCGGTTATGCGCACAACCTGCGCGACGGCAGTGTTGAAGTGCTGGCCGCTGGCGATGAACAAAAAGTGGAGGCGTTAATCGCCTGGCTAAAAGCAGGCGGGCCAACCAGTGCACGGGTCGATAAGGTGCTGGTGGAACCTCATCAACCCACGCCGATGCCCACGCGATTTACCACTGGCTGATTACAGACACTTGGCAGGTTTTGGCAGACCGGCAATTTTAGTGGCTTGTTTTGCCGGACCTTCAGGGAACAGTCGGAACAGGTAACGGCTATTGCCTTTTTCCTCGCCATACTTCTGCGCCATGGCTTTCACCAGCATGCGCACCGCAGGGGAAGTATTGAACTCCTGATAGAAGGCGCGCACAAAGTGCACCACTTCCCAGTGAGCCTCACTCATCACAATGGCTTCATTCTCAGCAATCACCGCAGCGAGTGCTTCGCTCCAGTCCGCACTATTTTTTAAGTAGCCTTCCGCATCGGTGGCGATCTCTTTACCGGCAAAAATCACAGTCATTCCTCACAGCATCAATCGGCGTATTGTAAGTTCGCCAACGGCTAAAAAGCAAAAACCCCGCCGAAGCGGGGTTTTGGACATTTACGTCTGTAGCTTAATCTTTGCTGGCGAAGCCTAACAGGCTCAGCAGGCTGACAAAGATGTTATACAGCGACACATACAAGCTCACGGTGGCGCGGATATAGTTGGTTTCGCCGCCATGAATGATGTTACTGGTTTCCCACAGAATCGCACCCGCTGAGAACAGGATAAACAGCGCACTGATCGCCAGATGCAGCGCTGGCAATTGCAGGAAAATATTCGCCACGACCGCAACCAGCAGCACCACGAAGCCAGCCATCATCATGCCGCCAAGGAAGGACATGTCACGACGCGTGGTCAGGACGTAGGCCGAACAGCAGAAGAACACCAGCGCCGTACCGCCCAGCGCCATGGCAATCACATCACCCATGCCTGCAGCAAGGAAGGAACTTAGGATTGGGCCAAGGCAATAACCGAGGAAACCAGTAAAGGCGAAGGCCGCCAGAATACCAGCCGGGCTATTCGCCAGACGGTAGGTCAGGAACATCAGACCGTAAAAACCGACCAGCATCAAAATTAATCCGGGAGAGGGCAGAGCAAAAACGGTGCTGAGCGTGGCAGTGACCGCGGAGAACGCCAGCGTCAGGCCAAGTAAGAAGTAGGTATTGCGCAGCACTTTGTGGGTGCTGATCAGCGATTGCTGCTGTGACGAGCTAATTATTCTATCCATCATGCGCTCCATTATAGAGAGAGAACACCAAATATGGCCTGAGGATACGCAACGGCTACCAGACAGCAAAGTCGTTTTACCCATCTTTACGCGATAAATTGCTGTTTCACTGAGCAGAATGGTGATTTTGACAGCGAAAAAATGGATTTTGGCTGTTTTTCAGGCGAACGATTCAATCCGCGCTTTACATCGTTCGGGGGGATGTTTATAGTGCGCCTCATTGCGGAGGGGTGGCCGAGTGGCTTAAGGCAACGGTCTTGAAAACCGTCGATGGGAAACCATCCGAGAGTTCGAATCTCTCCTCCTCCGCCATCACTCTTGCAGAGTGAAGTGACAAAAAGATTTCCGGAGGGATGGCCGAGTGGCTTAAGGCAACGGTCTTGAAAACCGTCGATGGGAAACCATCCCAGAGTTCGAATCTCTGTTCCTCCGCCATATTAAAGAAGCCCGCAGAAATGCGGGCTTTTTGCTTTTCTGCGTTCCGGAATTCCGAAAAACATCCCGTTGCTTTTCAATCTGCTGCCGTTAACCGACGGCACGCGCGTTTACTGCTATATTCCATTCACGGTTTTTGTAAACATCTGGCGATTTTCCGAGGCAAGCTGGGTTACACTGTGCGGTAATTCGCTCAATGGCGAGCTAATCGTTTGAATGCCAGAGTGTTTCACTGATGAATTATGGAATAGGCACAATGATCAAGAAACTGAGTCTTTGCGCGTTGTCAGTTATCGCTGCGCTCCCGATCGGTATGTCTGCTTACGCGGCAGATGGAGATATGCAGTTACAGCAAGTGCTGATGCTGAGCCGTCACAATCTGCGTGCACCGTTAGCCAACAACGGCAGCGTGCTGGAACAATCCACCAAGAAGAATTGGCCGCAGTGGGATGTGCCCGGCGGCGAGTTAACCACCAAAGGCGGCGTGCTGGAAGTCTACATGGGTAACTATACCCGTCAGTGGCTGGCACAACAGGGTCTGGTGGAAAGCGGCACCTGCCCGGACAGCAGCAACATCTTTGTCTATGCCAACAGCCTGCAACGTACGGTCGCCACCGCGCAATACTTCATTACTGGCGCTTTCCCGGGTTGTGATATTTCCGTGACGCATCAGGATGCGATGGGCACCATGGATCCTATCTTTAATCCGGTGATCACGGACGGCAGCGACGAATTCAATAAGAAAGCGCTGGCGGCGATGACGGCTGCGAATGAGAAGCTGGCGCTGAAACCGGCTTTCCAGCAGTTAGAAAAAATTGTTGATTACAAATCGGCACCGGCCTGTAACGGCAAAAAACAGTGTGATCTGAGCGGCGGTGACAACACCTTCAGCGCAGAAAATGGCAAAGAGCCTAACGTGAATGGACCGTTGAAAATCGGCAATTCGCTGGTTGATGCCTTCACGCTGCAATATTACGAAGGTTTCCCGGCCGATCAGGTGGCCTGGGGCCAGATTAAAACCCCTGAGCAGTGGAAATCCCTCGCGGCAATCAAAAATGGTTATCAGGATGCGCTGTTCACTTCTCCCGATGTCGCGCGTGAAGTGGCCGCACCGCTGGTGGATTACATCCGCAGCCAGCTAGTGGACCAGGACAAAGCGAACGCACCGAAAGTCACAGTGATGGTGGGGCATGATTCGAATATTGCCTCGCTGCTGAGCGCATTGCAGGTTAAGCCATACGAGCTGCCGGGTAACGATGAGAAAACGCCCATCGGTGGCCAGGTGGTGTTTGAGCGCTGGCACGATGCTAAAAACAACAAAGATCTGCTGAAAGTGGAATACGTTTATCAGACCGCAGAGCAACTGCGCAATGCTGATGTGCTGAGCCTGAAAAACCCGCCGAAGCGTGTCACGCTGCAACTGGCAGGCTGTGATGCCGATGCCAACGGCTACTGCAGCTGGGATCAGTTTGCTACCGCGTTGAATACTGCACTGCAGGGTACCCCGCTGCAGCCGGCTGCTCCGGCTCCAGCAGCACAGCCAGCGGCACAACCAGCGCCTCCTGCCGCCAATGACGACGCTAAAACGAAAGCGGATCAAGCCGCTGCAGATAAAGCGGCCGCCGACAAAGCCGCAGCGGACAAAGCAGCTGCGCAGAAAGCGGCTGATGCTAAAGCCGCTGAAGAGAAAGTGAAGGCTGACAAAGCGGCTGCCCAAAAAGCCGCAGAGGATAAAGCGAAAGCTGAGAAAACCACCGCACAGAAAGCGGCGGATGACAAAGCGAAAGCCGATGCCGCCGCAGCGCAGAAAGCGCAGTCAGATGCGACGCCAGCCAAGCCGGAAGGTGAGGCAGCAAAAGCCGCTCCTGCCAGCAACTAACGTCGCTGTAATGAAAAAACCCCGTCGCGACGGGGTTTTTTATTTCCGTTAACCGGCGACGACCACCAGTTTTTGATTCGCAAACTCCTTCAGGCCAAGATCGGACAACTCCCGTCCATAGCCTGAGCGTTTCACGCCACCAAACGGCAACTCCGCGGCGGTATCGCTCTGAGAGTTGATAAACACCATACCGGTCTCGATCTGCGATGCCATGTTGCGCCCACGCAAAATATCGCGCGTCCACACTGAACCGCCCAGACCGTAGTGCGAATCATTGGCCAGTGCAATGGCGGTGCGATCGTCAGCCACCACATAAACCTGTGCCACCGGTCCAAAGAACTCCTGGTAATAGGCGGGATTTTGCGGTGTGAGGCCAGTCAGTATCGTCGGCTGATAATAACAACCCACGCCTTCTATCACTTTTCCGCCCACTTCAACATGCGCACCCTGCTTAACCGCATCCTCAACCTGTTTCACTAAACGGTCGCGAGCCTCTTTCGATGAAAGCGGACCCAGCGTGGTGCTTTCATCCAGTGGATCCCCCGGTTTAGCTGATTGCAGGGCCGCGCTAAACTTTGCCATAAACTCCGTCGCGATTTTTTCGTGCAGGATAAAGCGCTTCGCTGCGGTACATACCTGACCACAGTTACTTAATCGCGCCTGCGCGCCCTGGCGCACGGCTTCGTCGATATCGGCATCGTCCAGCACCACGAATACATCATTGCCGCCTAGCTCCAGCGTGGATTTTTTTAGATGTTTACCTGCTTGTTCCGCCACGGCGCTACCGGCACGTTCAGAGCCCGTCAGCGCGACACCTTGCACGCGCGGATCGGCAATCAGATCGGCGACCTGTTGATTCGAGACAAACAGATTGGTCCACGCCCCCTTTGGCGCACCCGCTTCTTCAACCAGTTTTTCGAAGACATCCGCACAGTGCGGCACAATGTTGGCATGTTTCGCTAGCACCGGATTTCCCAGTGCCAGATTCGGCGCCAGCACGCGCATCAGCTGGTAATATGGGAAGTTCCAGGGCTCGACGGCGACCACTACGCCAATCGGGTGATACTCAAGCCAGGCATCGCCCACCGTGCTGGGATAAGGTTGTGCCTGCAATAAGTGAGCCGCATGTTCGGCATAGTACCGAGCGATCTGCGCGCAGATTTTTACTTCCCCCCGGCTCTGCCCGATTAACTTGCCCATCTCACGACTGGCAATCTCAGCTAATTCGTCAACGCGCTGATCAATTAGATCGGCCAGTCGGTGCAGCACCTGCAGACGTGGCTGCATATCGCCTTTACACCACGTAGAGTGGTAGAGTTCGTCAGCCGCGCTGAGTGCCTGCTGCATATAGGTGTCATCGTGATTAGGCCAGGATTTCAGCAACTGATTATTGGCCGGGTTGATGCTTTGGTAGGCTGACATAAAGGGCTCCTTGGCAGAAAAAATGACAAAGGCGGGACATGCCCGCCTGCGTGTTAAACGTTTTTACGCTCGACTGTTTTGTCGTCCCACGTCAGAACGTCCTGATCGGTCTTATCAAAAGCGCGGAGCAGCACATCGTCGCTACCTTGCTGACGCCAGATTTCTTCCGCGAGTCGTTCGTCATAATTCGCCACCTCAAAAATGGCTTCAGCAATTTCAGGTGAGGTGTGGCGCAGCGTGGCCCATTCGCCCACGTGGTGAGCTTTCGACTGTTCTGTGGCCATAAAGGTCTCCTGTTGTGGATTTATCCTTGCAGTTTTACCGCCAGTCCGGCGACGTATTGGCCCTGATAGCGGGCAATTCCCAGTTCTTCTGCTGACGGTTGGCGTGAGCCATCACCGCCAGCAATCGTGGTGGCGCCATAAGGCGTACCGCCCCGAACCTGAGAAATATCGAAAAGTTCTTTGGTGCCATAACCGATAGGCACGATAACCATGCCGTGATGGGCGAGGGTGGTCCAAACGGAGGTGATGGTTTGTTCCTGACCGCCACCGGTGCCGGTAGAGGCGAATACACTGGCGAGTTTGCCGTACAGCGCGCCTGAGGCCCATAATCCGCCGGTGCGATCCCAGAAATTACGCATCTGACCGGCCATATTGCCAAAGCGGGTTGGCGTACCCACGATGATGGCGTCGTATTGGGTTAAATCTTCAGGTTTTGCTTCAGCCGCTGGCTGATTCACCTTGCCGCCCACCTGCGCAAATCTCTCCGCATCCATGCTTTCCGGTACACGAAGAATGGTGACTTCCGCACCGCTCACACTCTTTGCGCCTTCAGCCACGGCTTCCGCCATGGTTTCGATATGTCCATACATTGAGTAATAAAGCACCAAAACTTTTGCCATGGTTTTCTATCCTGCTGAGGGTGATGAGTATTCAGAAGTATAGAAGAGACTGCGTAAGGTGCCGGAAGGGAGGATAGATGGGTACGTCTAGCGCTGCGCTTTTTGCCGGGCTAACCGCTTGTAAGCTGGATGTTAATCTGGTTTATGATAGAAAAATAAGTGAATTATATGTTTCAAAGTATGAATATTAGCCGAATATCAGACTGGCCTGGCTATCCTTTTATCAGGTGGCGCGAATACTCCGCCGCCTTGCTTTTCACCACATTGGATGAAAAGGCCTAACCACAGATGCTCAATCCCTGGAGGAAATGATGGCACAACATCGTGGAGGATCAGGCAATTTCGCGGAAGACCGCGAGAGAGCCGCGGAAGCCGGTCGTAAAGGCGGAAAAAATAGCGGCGGTAATTTCAGGAATGACCCGCAACGCGCTTCCGAAGCAGGTGAAAAAGGGGGACGCAGTCGCAGCAAGAAATAATGTGATTGTGTTTGATTCCCCCCTCCGCCGGGTTATCCCGGCGGTAACAAAGATTGCTTTTCCCCTCCTGACCAGGCAAAAATGATCGCCAATCGATTATTTTGGTGCATTATGTCTGCTTCAAACTCCCGTCTCAGCCTGCGTATTACGCGTCAGGAACTCGTTCTCATCTTCATTACCATGGTTTGGGGTGGCACCTTTTTGGTGGTGCACCGGGCGATGGCACATTCCGGTCCCTTTTTCTTTGTGGGGCTGCGCTTTGCCACGGCATCGCTATTGCTGGCCTTCTTCTTTCGTCGCTACCTGAAACACATGACATGGCTCGAAGTGAAAGCCGGTGCGCTGATTGGCCTGTCGATTGCGGGTGGCTACGGCTTACAAACCTGGGGGATGCAAACCATCTCCAGCAGCCAGTCAGCGTTTCTGACCGCGCTGTATGTGCCGGTGGTACCGTTACTGCAATGGGTATTTCTGCGCCGTCCGCCAGGGTTAATGGCATGGATTGGCATTATGCTGGCGTTTACCGGTTTAGTGCTGGTGGCCGGGCCACAAGACGGTAGCCTGACGTTGAACGCGGGCGAGATAGCGACGTTACTCAGTACACTGGCGATTGCGGCTGAAATTATTCTGATCAGTCGCTTTGCAGGCCAGGTTGATGTGCGTCGCGTGACGCTGATCCAACTGATGGTCGCATCGGCTTGCGCTTTTGTCTTTATGATCCCTAATGGCGAATCGATCCCAACGATCTCAACGCCATTGCTGTTAAGTGCGCTGGGTCTGGGTGCGGCCAGTGCACTGATTCAGGTGACAATGAACTGGGCACAGCGCAGCGTGTCACCGACACGTGCCACAGTGATTTACGCGGGTGAACCGGTCTGGGCAGGGGTAGTAGGACGGATTGCAGGTGAACGTTTACCGGCCGCAGCCCTGTTGGGTGGTGCGCTGATCGTCTGTGGGGTCATCGTCAGCGAGTTACGACTTCGCCGCAAGAAAGCGGTGCCTGAGCAGGCACCGCTGGAGCCTTAAGGATGTTGTCGTGCCGCCTGGCCTGCCAGCGCGGCGCCCCGACGTTTAAGAATGGCGTTAAGAATGATGGCACCGAAAGTCGCGGTGCCAATCCCACCAATGGTAAAACTGCCGATCTTTAAAGCAAAATCACCAGCACCCAGCACTAACGTGGTGGCCACCATGATCAAATTGCCGTTCTGACTGAAATCAACGTTGTTTTGCACCCAGATCCGCGCACCTGCCACGGCAATCAAGCCGAATACGACAATAGAGGCACCGCCAATCACCGGGCCGGGAATGGTATGGATCAAGGCACCAAACTTCGGTGAAAAGCCGAGTATCAGCGCAATCACTGCTGCCGCGACAAACGCCAGTGTCGAATAGACTTTGGTCACCGCCATTACGCCGATATTCTCTGCGTAAGTTGTCACGCCGCTGCCTCCCATTGAACCTGACAGCATGGTGGCGAGGCCATCCCCGACAAACGCACGTCCCATCCAGGGATCCAGATTGCGTCCCGTCATACCGGCGACGGCTTTAATATGCCCCAGGTTT
Source organism: Pantoea folii (assembly GCF_056678875.1). Lineage (NCBI taxonomy): Bacteria > Pseudomonadati > Pseudomonadota > Gammaproteobacteria > Enterobacterales > Erwiniaceae > Pantoea > Pantoea folii. The sequence continues at coordinate 41,640 of NZ_JBWXON010000028.1, forward strand.
TCAGCCACCAGAATGATGGCCACAGGGGCAATCATCACTATCGCCTGCATATCAAACACCGGTGCGGTGGTGTGCGGTAAACCAAACCAGGGCGCACTGGCGACACCGCTGAAATCGACTGGCTTACCGAGGCCAAACACATTGGTGAGCAAGGCGTAGATCGCCCAGGCGACAATCAGGCCAACCAGAATCAGCAAGCGCTGAACCAAACCGCGTGTGAAGACTGCAACCACGCCAATGCATAACACCGTCATCACCGCCATCCAGCTGTCAAACATCGATGCAGATACACCGTGCACGGCGATCGGAGCCAGATTCAGGCCAATCGCCATCACCACCGCACCGGTGACGACGGGTGGCATCAGGCGCTCAATCCAGCCCGTGCCGACTTTCATTACGATCAAGCCAATCAGTGTATAGAGTGCGCCACACGCGATGACTCCGCCCAGCGCGAGGGCCAGATTGGGGTTCAACCCCTGGCCGTTGAATCCGGTCACCGCGATAATCACCCCGACAAAGGCGGCGCTGGATCCAAGATAACTCGGCACGCGTCCGCCAGTGACCACAAAGAACAGCAGCGTGCCGATACCGGAAACCAGAATCGCCAGGTTGGGGTCGAGTCCCATCAACAACGGCATTAGCACCGTCGCGCCAAACATTGCTACAGCATGCTGCAGGCCCATGACAAACGTCTGCCCGAACGGCAGGGTTTCATCCGGTGCAATCAGCCCATCTTCGGTCATGGCTGACTTTTTCTGCCAGCGGGGGAACCAGGAATTCGCCATCGTTTTCTCCAGGATATCGGTGGAACCGGGCCGCGCAGAGCGGCGTTAGCGGGCGTCCTGCCGTAAAAGGTGATGATATCCACGGTCAAACCACGCCAGGCCATGGGAATCATCGTTACGTACTAGCGCAAGTGCTTCACACATCAAAACGTCGTGTGTGCCAACACTGACCACCTGGGTGATTTTGCAATCGAACGACACGGTGGCACCCTCCAGCAGCGGTGAACCGCTGGCCAGCGTGTGCCAGTTAGCCGCAGCAAAACGCTGTTCCATCGGCGTCTTCCCGCCAAACAGTGTCGAAAGATCTTCATGACCGGCCGCCAGGGTGTTGACGCACAGATAGCCATTGTCCCGAAAGGTCGGCCAGACTGAGGCCGAACGATTCAGACACACCAGCAAAGTGGGCGGCGTATCCGTCACGCTGCAGACGGCTGAGGCAGTGAATCCGACGCGACCAGCCGGACCGTCGGTGGTGATAATATTGACCGCCGCGCCCAGTCGTGCCATGGCATGGCGGAAAGCATCGCGATCTACATTCGGTAGCAGCGGCAGTTCATGCACACTCATGGTTTCACTCCTCTGTTAAACTGGCGGCGCGCTGTGCAGGTGCAGCCGTTTCGGCCAGCCACCGCAGCAGCAGAGCGTTAAACTTATCGGCATCGGTCACGCTCATCGCATGCCCACCCCACGGCATTTCAATCAGACTGCCATTCGGCAGCGCCTGGGCCAGTTGTGGAGAGCAGCTCCACGGCACCAGCAAATCGTCCTGGCTACAAATGGCTAACACAGGCTGATGAATCCGCGCCGCATACGGACGGAAATTACTGTTCATTAATGCATGCAAGCGGCGCAGCAGATTTTCCATGCCCTGAAAATGGGTCACGTGATGGGCATCTTCAGCGGTGATGCGCGCCTGATGGCGCGCCAGCCATTCAGCCGGATAGAGGAACAGTGGCTGCGCTCGCACGAAGGCTTCAACGCCCACGTTGAGCAGGAGATCCTGCCGCACCTGGAAGCAGCGTTGCGTGTGAGGATCCAACGAGAGCCAGCCATTAATCACCACGACGCGGCCGACACGATCGGGATAATCCAGCGCCAGCTGCAGGCCAATCAGGCCACCCAGTGCGTGGCCAATAATGTCGTAATGGTGAATGTCATGCTGCGCCAGTAGCTCAGCCAGTTCGGCGGCCATCATCGCCATGCTGTAGCCTTCAGGCAGCGTATCGGCACTGCGACCGGTACCGCGCTGATCGTAAGTCACCACGCGATAATGGGGAGCGAGCGCCGCCAGCTGGGGTTGCCAAAAGCCCGCCACGCCACCCAGGCCGGACGACAGCACCAGTGTTGGCGCGTCGGCAGCGGTTAAACCATGAATCTCAAGGTGCATTACGCCTCCTGCGGCCCGATGTGCGCGACGCTGGCAATTTCAATCAGCGCATCTGGTTTAACCAATCCACACTGAATGCAAAAGCGCGCGGGTTTGTCGCCGGGGAAATACTCGGCGTAGACCTGGTTAATCGCGGCGTAATGGCTCCAGTCGGTGAGGAAAATAGAGTTGAAAGTGACGTCACTCATGCTGCCACCGGCGGTCTCGATCACCTTTTTGATGGTTTCCAGTACGTGTCGGGTTTGTGCCGCGGCATCGCCGACGTGGACGACATTGTTACTGGCATCGAACGGTAGCGTGCCTGACACGTACACCACGCCATCGGCCAGGGTTCCTGGCACAAAGGGCGCAATCGGGGTGCCGCTGCCGGCAGGAATAATCACACTTTTAGGCATCGTCGCAGTTCCTTATCGTTATGGTTTTGCAGGTGAGATGGACCCTAAGCTTTCAGAGCTTCACAAAAAGTGTCCGTGTCGCTAACCCAGCCAAAGAAGGTTTCGATGTTGAAAATCGCCGCTTGTTGGGCAAATGCCGGTCCGGCCTGATAAGTGGCGTCTTCCAGCACCACGCCAAAATATTCGAGGAAGAAGCCATCGCGCAGTGTCGACTCAACGCACACGTTGGTGGCAATGCCGGTGAACACCAGGTGGCGGATACCGCGGCTGCGCAGCATGCTATCGAGTGGCGTATTGAAGAAGCCACTGTAGCGCGGTTTGGGCAGCACGATGTCTCCTGCCTGCGGCACCAGTTCATCCACCAGCGCATAATCCCAGCCGCCTTTCGACAGCAGCGTGCCCTGTAACTCCGGGTGCTTACGCATGGTTTTCAGTGCATTCGATTTATGGAAGTTAGGCGAGCCGGCATCACCCGCTTCAACGTATTGGTCATCCCAGCCGTTCTGGAACCAGATAATCTGCATGCCAGCGGCGCGCGCCGCGGTTGCCGCCTGATGAATTTTGGCGATCACTGGTTTTGTGGCGGAGACATCAAAGCCAGCAAGATCCAGATAACCCCCTTCGGTGGCATAGGCATTCTGCATATCGACGACGATCAAGGCGCTTTGCGTCGACGGCAGTGCAATCGCTTCTGGTCGGGCGGGCAGGGTGATATTGGACAAACTCGACGTATGGGCGCAAGTCACGGTACTCATCAGGCAACCTCCTTCTGCGAAGTGATAACGTTTTGACGACACTGCATTAATGGCTGGATACGCTCACCGAAATCTTCAATACCTTGCAGGAAGTCATCGAAGGTCAGAAGCACGCCCTGTGTGCCGTCAACCTCAGCGACTTCATCCAACATTCGTGCCACATTGGCGTATGAACCCACTAAGGTGCCCATATTGATGTTCACGGCTGATGTGGGATCGGCCATCTGACGCACGTTGGTGTCGCTGCCGGACTTGGTATCCTGCTGACTTTGTGTGGTGAGCCAGGCAAGCGCTTCTTCATCAGCACCCGCTTTGTAATGCTCCCATTTGGCGCGTGCGGCTTCGTCGCTTTCGGCAGCAATGATCATAAACAGCACATAGGAACCGACATCCCGTCCGGCTTTATCTGCTGCGACTTTCATGCGGCTGGCGGTCGGGGCGAAGGCGGTAGGCGTGTTGACCCCTTTACCGAAACAGAAGTTGTAATCGGCATGCTGCGCGGAGAACGCCATGCCGGCATCGCTCTGACCGGCGCAGATCACCTTCATCGGTTTCTGCGGTTGCGGGCTCACGCGGCAGTCGTTCATGGTGAAAAATTCACCCTTGAAGTCACTCTGACCGGTGCCCCATAAATCGCGCAGCACGGTGACGTACTCGGTGAGGTATTGGTAACGGCTGGAGAAGTATTCATCACCCGGCCACAATCCCATCTGTTCGTATTCGGGTTTCTGCCAGCCGGTGACCAGATTGACACCGAAACGACCATTGGAAATCGAATCGATGGTGGCGGCCATGCGCGCCACAATTGCTGGGGGCAGCGTCAGAGTGGCTGCCGTGGCATAGATTTCAATTCTTGAGGTCACCGCCGCGAGCCCCGCCATCAATGTGAAGGATTCGAGATTGTGATCCCAGAATTCGGTTTTACCCCCGAAGCCGCGCAGTTTGATCATCGAGAGCGCAAAGTCGAAGTGATAATGCTCGGCCTTCAGCACAATCTCTTTATTCAGTTCAAAAGTCGGTTTGTACTGCGGCGCATGGGTGGAGATGAGCCAGCCATTGTTGCCAATCGGGATAAATACGCCAATTTTCATGTGAAACCTCTCTGCATTGAACGGGCATTGCTTTACGCGCTGCACTGCTTCCTGCACGCGGCGCTCAGTCACAAAATTGCAAAGCCTGTGCCACATTTTTAAATACCTTGTACAACAATGTGTTAAAAACCATGGAAGGATGAAAGTGGAGTGGTTGGTCTAAATCAGACCGTTTGGTCAAAACTTTTTGCACGTTTTTCATGCGCGCGGTGGTCAAAAAAGGTGCAGGGAGAGCGATTAGGCAGGAAAGAGGGGCTTTGTTATGATGCGAACAGGCAGGATTGAAGAGGTAACAGTGTGAAAAGCGATGAAAAACAACCGGGCCGACGTTCACGTGCCGTTGCCGCAAAACGGGCTGCGATACTGGAAGCGGCGTTAAGCTTCTTCTCGCAGTTCGGAATTCACGGTACCAGTCTCGATAAAGTGGCAGAGCGTGCCGATGTCTCCAAGACCAATTTGCTTTACTACTATCCCTCAAAAGAGGTGCTGTATATCGCGGTTCTGAAGGAGATCCTTGATGTCTGGCTGGCTCCACTGCGCGCACTGCGCCACGATCAGGACCCACTGACCGCCATTCGGAAATATATCCGTCTTAAGCTGGAGGTGTCGCGCGATCACCCGCAAGCCTCGCGCTTGTTCTGTCTGGAGATGCTCCAGGGTGCGCCGTTACTCAAAGGTGAACTGGCCGGGGATTTAAAAGCGCTGGTGGATGAGAAGGCGGCGATCATCGAGCAGTGGATTGCGGAAGGGCGGTTAGCCGGGGTACAGCCGCAGCATCTGTTTTTCCTGCTGTGGGCCACCACGCAACATTACGCGGATTTTGCGTCACAAGTTGAGGCGATCACCGGCCAGACCCTGAGTGACCCGGAATTTTTCGAGCAAACGCTGGAGAATGTTCAGCGCATGATTATTGAAGGGATCCGCGTGCGTTGATCCCGCTTTAGCCAGGAGAGTGCATGGATTCGCTATCACAACTGACGTTGGGCGCGGCGATCACCGTCGCGGTGATGGGCAAGCGCGTGCCGCTATGGCAATCGGCGCTGGTGGGTGCGATTGCCGGCACCTTGCCCGATCTGGATGTATTTATCGATCATGGCGATGCGATTCGCAATATGACGCTGCATCGAACTGAGAGTCATGCGCTGATATGGCTCACGCTAGTTGCGCCTCTGCTGGCCTGGCTGATTGCAGGTGCAACACGCAGTCGCTCCCACTGGCGCGGCTGGTGTCTGGCAATTTGGCTGGCCCTGATCACGCATCCGTTGCTTGATCTGACAACGGTGTACGGCACGCAGCTGGGGTTGCCGTTTACCGATTTCCCCTACGCGATTGGCAGCATGTACATCATCGACCCGTTGTATACCTTGCCGTTGCTGATCGCGCTGGGGGTGGCGCTATGGCGGCGTGATGGAGTCGGACTGCGCTGGAATCAGGCGGGTTTGCTGATCAGTACGCTGTATCTTGGCTGGAGCATGGTGGTGCAGGGCGTGGCGAGGCAGCATATCGATCGTGATTTAACTGATCAATCCATCAAGCCGCAGCAGGTGCTGGTGACGCCAACGGCATTTAATACTCTGGTGTGGCGAACCGTAATTATGACCCCCGATCGTTACGGTGAGGCCTATTGGTCACTGTTGTCACCCGATCGAGCACTGGAAATTCATTGGCATCCGCGCCACCCGCAATTGTTCGATGCGTTTAAAGGCGACTGGTATGCCGAGCGAGTGGCGTGGTTCAGCCATGGCTTTTACGCCATGCGCCAGCAGGGTGAAGAGACCTTGATTTCGGATTTAAGGATGGGAGAAGCGCCCAATTACACCTTCACCTTCAATCTGGGATCGGCACATGTTCCCGAACCGGCACCAGAAAGAGAGCCTTCGGTGCGGCCTTCACTGGTACAGGCATGGCATAAACTACGCGAAAGGTTATAAAAAAAGCCCCGAATTTTCGGGGCTTTTTGTTGGCAGGGTTATCAGGCTTTACGACGACGTAACAACCAGCCCATGGTGAGAATGACGAACCACAGCGGCGTGACCATTAACGCCTGACGAGTATCATCCTGCAAGGTCAGCAGGACAATCACAAAGGCGAAGAACGCCATGCACACCCAGCACATCAGCTTGCCCAGCGGCATCTTGAACTTCGACTCAGCGTGACGTTGCGGATGCTGTTTGCGGTAAGCCAGGTAGCTGCACAGGATGATGGTCCAGACGAACATAAACAGAATCGCCGATACCGTGGTGACCATGGTAAATACCGTCATCACATCGGGGATCAGGTAAATCAGCGCAACGCCGCACAGCAGGCAGAAGCAGGAGAAAAACAGCCCGGTAGTGGGAACCGCGCGTGCCGACAGGCGGCCAAATGCTTTGTGTGCCACGCCTTGTTCTGCCAAACCGTACAACATACGGCTGGTGGAGAAAATGCCACTGTTGGCGGATGATGCAGCAGAAGTCAGCACCACGAAATTAACGATGCTGGCGGCGGCGGGTAATCCGATCAGCACAAACATCTCAACGAAGGGGCTGCGGTCCGGCATGACCTGATTCCACGGCGTCACCGCCATGATCACCAGCAGTGCCAGAACGTAAAACATAATGATACGCACCGGAATAGCGTTAATCGCACGTGGCAGCACCTTGTGCGGATCTTTGGTTTCCGCTGCGGCCGTGCCGACTAACTCAATGCCGACGAAGGCAAACACCGCAATCTGGAAGCCAGCAAAGAAGCCGCTCAATCCTTTCGGGAACATACCACCGTGATCCCAGATATTGCTCAGGGCTGCCGCGCTGCCGCTGGGCGAAGGATAATGCATGCTCACCAGCACGATGCCAGTCACGATCAAGGCAACAATCGCCACGATTTTAATAATCGCGAACCAGAACTCCATCTCACCAAACAATTTCACCGTCGCGATATTGAGTGCCAGGAACACAAATATACACAGCAGTGCACTCATCCAGATGGAGAAGTCGGGGAACCAGAGTTGGAAATAGGCACTAATGGCCACCACATCAGCAATCCCCGTCACCACCCAACAGAACCAGTAAGTCCAGCCGGTAAAATAGCCCGCCCATGGGCCGAGTAAATCGGCGGCAAAATCGCTGAAGGATTTATATTCGAGATTAGAGAGCAGCAATTCGCCCATTGCGCGCATCACGAAGAACAGCATAAAGCCGATGATCATATAAACGAAAATGATCGAGGGGCCGGCCAGGCTGATAGTTTTACCTGAGCCCATAAACAACCCGGTGCCGATCGCGCCACCGATGGCAATCAGTTGGATATGGCGGTTATGCAGATTACGCTGGAGCTTATCCGGCTGTTCAGCCTCAACAAGCGCCTCTTTGGATTGATCAACCATAAATATATCTTTCCTGTTTTGATGTTGTGTCAGCTCTACTGGCTGTTAGATAACGTGCCGTTTGATAGGGCAAGTGGCATAAGATAGTGGAAAGGTTGCAACTCTCGGTAATTGTTTTTTTACAATTGTGACCTTTTGCGGGGTTTACTCTGTCAGTAAATATTTACATGGCATAATCCACGGTGAATTTGCGTAAATCTTCAGCAATTAAGCCTTTTCTGCGTTATCTCTCCATTTTGCCACCTACACTTACGTCTTCTTTTTATGAGTAAACGTGAGGTGTGATGCGCGCATTATTAGCGATTGCTCTGTTGGCATTATGTGGCTGGTGGAGTTTGCCGTGGCTGAAAACGCATTTGCCGCCGCAGTGGAATCCATTTACACCGCTGTCGGTGACTGACCCTCCAGGATGGATGATGCGCTACAAATTGCAGCGCCTGAGTCACGATCCTGCGGCCTGTATGGCGGTGATGCATCGAGCCAGTCAGCAGGGGTGGGTACAATTTCGCGCCGTGCCAGCACTGCAAGGTGATTGCCCTATTGAACAGCCTTTGCGCGTGAGTGGTTTTGGTGAAGTGACATTGAGCAGCAGCTTTCTTGCCAGTTGCCCGATGGCGGTGAGCAGCACAATGTTTGTCCTCAACAGCACTCACGCCCTTCAGCAGGCAGGTATCAACAGCCCGATTCGGCGAATCACCCACGTCGGCAGTTACGCCTGTCGAAATATCTATCATCGCCAGCAGGGGCGTTTAAGCGAGCATGCAACAGCAGATGCATGGGATGTGACTGGGTTTCAGCTTGCAGATGGACGCTGGCTGCAGGTGGCAAAAAACTGGCATCAACCTGAGGATGCGGCAGCAGGGCTTCGCGCTTTATGGCACAACGGCTGTGCGACCTTTGGTAATGCGTTAGGACCGGATTACAACGCCGCGCATGCCGGACATTTTCACCTGGGCATGCGCGGCGCCGGATACTGTCGTTAGTCAGACGGCGGGATTAAGCCCTCGTTTTATCAGGAAATGATTAGCGGGCCAGGAGAATAGAAAACCGATGATCATGGCCAGTTGTAACATAAACCAGAAAGCCACCAGCAATGGATTGATTTGTTGGTTGAGAACAAATTTTAGTGCCAGTGCCATAAAGATAAAAATACCTAATTGATAAATCAGCAGGGGAAACGTTTCGGTTTTAAATGCTAATAATAACGCCCGGCCAAATGAACGTTTTTCACGTTGGCGGATAGCCAGGAACTGGAAAAATAAACCCACCACCAGAGAAACTATCAAGCAAATAATTGCCTGCATCCAGAGCGTTGGCATAATGGCGAACTGATTTAGCAAGGTGATTATTGGTAGGGTCATTATGTCGCCAAATATACAGGCCGCGGCAGATAATGAGGTGGAAATAAATATTGTTTGCCAGCTGGCATTACTCTGAATTTTTTGTGGAACCAGCAGCGCAAGTTTTACCTGACGTGAAGGTTTACGGCCCAGATACCACCAGGCTAACCATCCGATGAACGGCATATAGAGGCCGGTCAGTGGCCAGATGATATTCATGATGGCCACCGGATGCGGGTGACGGAAAAGATCTTTTAAGATCATCAGCGCTGTACAACCGCCCAGTACAAGGAAAGGTAATGCCAGTTGGTTCATCATAGTCAGCCCCGTTATGATGCTCGAATACGCATGACAATGCGCCAGTATGGTTGAGGGCGCAACGTCTTCCCCTGAAAAGTCCGCAGCGTCATCCCCCGCACATCCTCTAAGCGTAGCTGGAAAAGAGGGTGACGGAAATCACGTTATACCGCTCACCACAGAAATCACTGGGATTAAGAATGAACCGAATAGCCTTCGTTCCACAAATACCGCTATTACCCTCAGTAACCGCTTTCAAAGTGAGTGATTTTAGTTAATGACGATGCTAAAAATTTATCAATCTAATGATGATTTTCGATGAATAGGGTGATTGAAACTCCTTCGGAAAAATCCTATTCTAATCAGGAAAGAGGATTAAAGTTGTGAAGCTGTTGGCAAAATGTATCTGCTTTCAGTTCCCCATAATGGTAACGCATTGACATCAGGATGGTTATGATTGTTACCCCGCGGGCTGCTCTCATTTCAATCAATATTTTTTCTCTAGTTAATTTATTTTTTGTGTTTATCAGAACGAATAACAAGTTAAAGCGTGAAACAACGCTGAGGCAATAATGACGACCGATAATTATTTCGTCTGGCGTGGCGAAACTGAAAATGAATTTCAGGCGCTGACGGAAGTGATTCAAGTAAAAACGCTATTACAAAAACACATTGAAGCGATGGGTTTCGATTCATTCGCTTTCCTGGTTCAACATCCCGTGCCTTTTACCCGGCCGCGCGTGTTTTTGTTCAGTACTTACCCGGAAAGCTGGGTTAAGCGCTATGAAAGCGAAAATTATTATGCTGTCGATCCGGTGCTGTTGCTTTGTCAGCGGCCGGGACGAGGCGTGGAATGGACGCGGGATTTATTTACCGGTGCCGGTAATTTATGGGCTGAAGCGAATGCGGCAGGGCTCAACAGCGGCTTTTCTTGTTCGGCAATGGCGCCAAATCGTGCCATTGGTATATTATCTATAGCATCATCGCTTCACAGTCAGACTCAACACTTACGCGTTCAGCTAGAGGTGAAACTGCACCTTCTGGCGGAACTGAGTTTGCGCGTGCTGGAGCGGCTAAATGATAGTTCAATGGCGGTTTTATCTAATGATTTTAGCCAACGCGAACTGGAAATTTTGAAATGGACGGCGGAAGGAAAAACTTCTGCGGAAATTTCACTGATTTTAGCGATTTCAGAACATACGGTGAATTTTCACCAAAAGAATATGCAAAAGCGTTTTAATGTTTCCAATAAAACGCAGATTGCGTGTTATGCGGCGGCAATTGGCCTGATATAGCAAAAAGGCAACTACTAATTTTAGTAGTTCCCACTCTTTAGTCAGTTGTCTACCCTGCGCCGGAACTTTGCCAGGCTGGCGCAAAGAAATCATTGCAAACATGGGGATGTCAGGGGCGCATGATGAAAGTAATTCAAACACAGCTTAAGGATATGCCGTCCTCTCTGTTGGCAGAATTAGGAACGTATCGCTATAGCGTTTTTGCGCGGGGTGAAGGTTGGTCTATCCCGCCGCGCTTAAGTACGCCCGGACAGGAGTATGATCGCTTTGATCGCTCCGATGTCACCTGGATGATCGCCTGGAATGCGCGCCAGGGGATTTGCGGCTGTGCACGTTTGTTGCCCTGGCATGAACCAGAAGTGCCTGAAGGCATGGTGCTGCCGTTCGATCAGGAAAAAGTCTGGGAAATGTCACGCTTTTCAGCACGCCTTGAGGTGGATGCAGAACTGCCACTGACGATTTTGTGGCATGCGGTGCAGTTGGCGGAACTCAGCGGTATGGAGTACCTGATCAGTTCAGCAACGCCGATGCTGGAAAAAATGTTTGAGCAGCACCACGTCGTGTACGAACCTTTATCACCCGGGTTGATTCAATCTGAGGATAATCTGTTTGCCATTCGTATTCCGGTTCATCAGCCGGCACTGGCGGACAAGTATCGTGGCACACGCCGGTTTAGTCCGGAAGAGGTGCTGCCGTCACTGGGTGTTTCAGTGAACTGGCAGTCACACAGTTGACCACCCCGCGCATCGCGCGGGGCTTCACCGCTTACTGACGGTAGGCGGTTTTAATCTGACGAATGGTGTTGCTGAACACTTCCGCCTGCGGCTTATCCGCTAACGCGCTTTGCACATAGCGCTCCATGTTAATGATCACCTTACCGGCATCCGCCTGACCCATCCCTTTCAGAATCAGCGTCACCATCATTTTCAGGCAAGCGACTTCATCGGCCAATGCCTGGGTATCCCGCGATGTTGAAAAGTCTTCATCACTCATCTTTGACTCCTTGGTGGTGTTACTGAATGTAGACACAATATCTGTGTGTAAAAAACAGAGTATATCATATGGTTGAATGAGGAATTTATCCCAGGCGAAGCGGTGGAGATTAAACCAACATTAAATGGATGTTTGCGTTATTAACAGGCAGGAAAAATCAGGCGTTGAAGTTATTTTTATTAAGCAAAGCCCAGCGGTCAATGAAAAGAGCATAAATTATAACATAATGATATTAGTCACAATTTCACATTTTAATTCTTGCATGCTAAGCGTTTCACTCAAAAGATATCTGGGATTGAGTTCAATTTGATGTGTATCATTTCATTTGAGATTTATCTGCGTAGCCAGATGTTTTTTCACCGTCAAACCCGGTAAGATGGCCCTCCTGAAATATATTTTTCCCCTCACTAACCTGCGGAGTACGTCCCGTTGATCAGTCTGCTTCTTGTTGATGACCATGAACTGGTACGCGCCGGTATTCGCCGCATACTGGAAGATATGAAGGGATTGGTAATTGCCGGGGAAGTGGCTTGTGGTGAAGACGCGGTGAAATGGTGCCGCAGCAATCCGGTCGACGTGGTGCTGATGGACATGAATATGCCGGGCATCGGCGGTCTGGAAGCCACGCGAAAAATTGTGCGCTTCAATCCTGACATCCGCATTATCATGCTGACCATCCATACCGAAAATCCGCTGCCGGCAAAAGTAATGCAAGCCGGTGCGGCGGGTTATCTGAGCAAAGGTGCGGCCCCGCAGGAAGTGGTGAGTGCGATTCGTTCGGTGCACTCAGGTCAGCGCTATATCGCATCAGATATTGCGCAGCAAATGGCGCTTAGCCAAATCGAGCCGCAAAAAGCCGAATCGCCCTTTAGCTGTTTGTCGGAAAGGGAATTGCAGATTATGCTGATGATCACCCGAGGGCAAAAGGTGACGGAAATTTCCGAGCAGCTTAATCTCAGCCCGAAAACCGTTAACAGTTACCGTTATCGTATGTTCAGTAAGTTGAACATCAGTGGCGACGTAGAGTTAACGCATCTGGCCATTCGACATGGTCTCTATAATGCGGAGCCGTTAATCAGTAGTGAGTGACGTTTTCAATTCCAAAGCCTTTCTGAGCACCGTGACCAGTCAGCCCGGCGTCTACCGCATGTATGACGCGACAGGCACGGTGATCTATGTCGGTAAAGCGAAAGACCTCAAAAAGCGCCTGACCAGTTATTTCCGCACTCAGGTGGGCAGCCGAAAAACTGAAGTCCTGGTCAGTAACATCCAAAACATCGACGTGACGGTGACGCATACCGAAACCGAAGCGTTGCTGCTTGAACACAATTACATCAAGCTCTATCAGCCTCGCTATAACGTGCTGCTGCGTGATGATAAATCCTATCCCTATATATTTCTGAGTGCAGACGCGCATCCGCGACTGGCGATGCATCGTGGTGCCAAACACGCGAAAGGGGAATACTTTGGGCCTTTCCCTAATGGCTATGCGGTGCGTGAAACCCTGGCGCTGTTGCAGAAAGTGTTCCCGATTCGACAGTGTGAAAACAGTGTTTATCGCAACCGCTCTCGCCCCTGTTTGCAATATCAGATTGGCCGTTGCCTTGGGCCGTGTGTAGCGGGTTTGGTCAGTGAAGATGAGTATGCGCAGCAAACCGATTACGTGCGGCTGTTTCTCGCCGGCAAAGATGATCAAGTAATCAACCAGTTGGTCAAACGCATGGAAGAGGCCAGCTATGGATTGCGCTTCGAAGAAGCGGCGCGTCTGCGCGATCAGATTCAGGCGGTACGACGTGTCACTGAGAAGCAGTTTGTCTCCAATCAGGGGGATGACCTTGATGTGATGGGGGTGGCATTCGACGCCGGTATGGCTTGTCTGCACGTGCTGTTTATTCGGCAGGGCAAAGTGCTGGGTAGCCGCAGTTATTTCCCGAAAGTGCCTGCTGATACCGATCTCACCGAAGTGGTGCAAACCTTTGTCGGCCAGTTTTATCTGCAGGGGAGCGAAGCTCGCACTTTGCCAGCTGATATTCTGCTGGACTTCAGTCTGCCCGAACGTGAGTTGCTGGCCGATTCCTTGAGTGAATTGGCCGGCCGCAAGGTCAATATTCAAAGCAAACCGCGCGGCGATCGGGCACGCTACCTTAAACTGGCGCGCACCAATGCGGCCACCGCTTTGACCACTAAACTGTCTCAGCACTCCACTATTCAGCAGCGACTGGCGGCGCTGGCAGTCTTTCTCGAACTCGACAGCATCAAGCGCATGGAATGTTTCGACATCAGTCACACCATGGGTGAGCAGACGATAGCTTCGTGTGTGGTCTTTAACCGCGATGGACCGCTGCGTTCGGATTACCGCCGCTATAACATTGAAGGCATCACGCCTGGCGATGATTACGCCGCGATGAACCAGGTATTACGTCGTCGTTATGGTAAAGCGCTGGAGGAGGACAAAATCCCTGATGTGATTATCATCGATGGCGGTAAAGGGCAGCTGGCACAGGCGAAACAGGTGTTTGCAGAGCTGGATGTGCCCTGGGATAAAGATCATCCCATTCTGCTGGGCGTGGCAAAAGGCACTGACCGTAAAGCGGGCCTGGAAACGCTGTTTTTTGAGGCGGAAGGGGAAGGCGTTTCGCTGCCGCCGGACTCGCCTGCACTGCATGTGATTCAACATATTCGTGATGACTCTCACAATCATGCAATTTCGGGGCACCGGAAAAAACGTGCGAAAGTGAAGAACACCAGTGCACTTGAAAGCATTGAAGGGGTCGGGCCAAAACGGCGCCAACAGCTGCTTAAGTACATGGGGGGCCTGCAACCCCTGATGAATGCCAGCGTGGATGAGATTGCTAAAGTGCCGGGGATTTCCTTCGCGCTGGCGGAAAAAATCTACTACTCGCTGAAACACTAGCATTGAAACAGGGGGGGCAATGTAGGAACATACGTTAAATTCTACTCACACCAGACAGTTACTGGCATATGCAATTTAACATTCCGACGTGTCTTACCCTGTTTCGAGTTGTACTGATTCCATTCTTTGTGCTGGCATTTTATCTGCCTTTTCAATGGGCACCTTTTGCCACTGCATTGATCTTTGTCGTTGCCGCCGTGACTGACTGGTTTGATGGTTTTCTTGCCCGCCGCTGGAAGCAAACCACGCGTTTTGGCGCTTTCCTGGATCCTGTGGCAGACAAAGTGATGGTGGCCATTGCGTTGGTACTGGTCGCCGAGTATTTCCACGCCTGGTGGATTACCTTACCGGCAGCGACCATGATCGCGCGCGAAATTATTATCTCAGCCTTACGTGAGTGGATGGCGGAGATTGGTAAGCGCAGCAGCGTGGCGGTTTCCTGGGTTGGCAAAGTGAAAACCACGGCGCAGATGTTCTCACTGTTCGCCTTGCTGTGGCGTCCAGACGCAACCGTAGTGGGAGTGGGCGTGGTGGCGCTGTATATCGCCGCGGTGCTGACCTTCTGGTCAATGTTCCAGTATTTGAGCGCCGCACGCGGTGATTTGCTCGATAGCTGATCGATACGATTTAAAAAGCAGCAAACGGACGCACTGTGTGGATAATTCTATTGACTCATTGCGTCAGATAAGTAGAATGCATCGCATCGAACGGCAGCGAGTCTGCAAGAAGCTGAATAAAATCAGCGAGTTCGGTGAATTGCGGGAATAGCTCAGTTGGTAGAGCACGACCTTGCCAAGGTCGGGGTCGCGAGTTCGAGTCTCGTTTCCCGCTCCAAATTTAGTCCTCCGTTGTTAACGGATGACACATCAGAATAAAGGCGCGTTGGCAGAGTGGCCATGCAACGGATTGCAAATCCGTCTACCTCGGTTCGACTCCGGGACGCGCCTCCAATTTACACCCTGCCCGGGTGGTGAAATCGGTAGACACAAGGGATTTAAAATCCCTCGGCTTATGGCTGTGCGGGTTCAAGTCCCGCCCCGGGTACCATATTTAGTAGTCGCTAAAACCAAATAAAATCAAAGCAATATGCAGTAATGTCGTGACCGCCCAAGGGCGGTTTTTTTGTGCCTGCAATTTACTTCATAATTTCAATTCCTAATATCTATCCTCGATATCAACTGCCCGTTACAATTGCTCATCTGCTCATCTGCTCATCTGCTCATCTGCTCATCTGCTCATCTGCTCATCTGCTCATCTGCTCATCTGCTC
>NZ_JBWXON010000029.1:0-52511 GCF_056678875.1 Pantoea folii
TTTCTTCACTCCCTGCTGAGCCGTCTGCGTTGCCGCTTTGCCGTCTCAGTGGTGGCGCATTATAGGGAGTTATTCGGAGCTGACAAGGGTTTATTGCAAAAAAATGATCGTTCGACCTAAATTTAGCCACAACGCTTTATTTCACAACGATTTGCCTGGTAACTGCACAAAATCCTGGGCAAAAACCGCCACTTTATTCCAATCGGTGTATTCCACTTCTTTAGAGGTATCGGTCTCACCGCCCGTCATACGCATAATCAGTTGAATCATGACACGGTCAAACCAGCGATAGTGGGGATAACGCAACGCGCCGGCAAACACCGCACAGCAATCTGGCTGCCAGGGTGACTGCTCCAGGAACTTATGCGTATAGGCGTTGGTTGCTGGCGTGCACTTATCCGCTTTACGTGCCGTAAGATTGACGCTGAAGAAGCCACTGACGCGCTGATGCAGCTCAGTCTTATGCTGAGTAACAAACTTCATTAATGCCGGATGGAAATGTCCGTAACGGATTGAAGCGCCAATCAGCACGCGATCATACTGCGACCACTCAACCTGCTGTACTTCCAGTAAATCAATCACGTCACACAGCTGCTGCGGCGCTAGCGTCTGTGCAATACGCGCCGCGATCTCACGGGTTTGCCCATCACGGCTGGAATATAGAATCAATGCTTTCATTAGATAATCCTGTTTCTCTTATTCACGCCAGAAGGTCGGGGTGAACAGGACCAGCAGTGTGAACACCTCAAGGCGTCCAAACAGCATGGTTAAAATCAAAATCCACTTAGCGACGTCATTCATAGACGTGAAGTTATCCGCTACAACACCTAAGCCTGGGCCGAGGTTATTCAGCGTCGCGGCAACCGCAGCGAAAGCGGAGAAGTCATCGACGCCCGTCGCGATAATCGCCAGCATGCTGAGTAAGAACACCAGCGCATAAGCAGAGAAGAATCCCCATACCGCTTCAAGGATACGCTCCGGCAGTGCGCGATTACCCAACTTGATGGTGTAGACCGCGTTCGGATGCACCAAACGCTTAAGCTCACGCGACCCCTGCTTAAACAGCAGCAGAATACGAATCACCTTCAAGCCACCGCCAGTCGATCCCGCCATACCGCCGATAAAAGCCGAACAGAGCAACAGTACAGGCAGGAATAATGGCCAGCGCGCAATACTATCGGTGGTAAAGCCAGCAGTCGTTGCCATCGACACCACCTGGAAAAAGGCCTGGTTCAATGTTTGCCAGCCGCTGGCATAGACGTTGTGGAACCACAGCACTACCGTACAGATCAGCACTAACGTCAGCTGTACGCCAATAAACATGCGAAATTCGGGATCGCGCCAGTAAACTTTGAGGCTGCGGCCGCTCAATAAAGAGAAGTGCAAGCCATAGTTACAGCCCGAGATCAGCAGGAACACCGCCACGATGGTATTGATGGTAGGACTGTTGAAGTAGCCGATACTCGCATCATGTGTAGAAAAGCCACCAATCGCGATGGTCGAGAAGCTGTGACCGATGGCATCAAACACCGGCATGCCCGCCAGCCACAGCGCCACCGCACAGGCCACGGTAAGTAAGACATAGATTAGCCACAGCGTTTTAGCCGTTTCCGCAATACGCGGACGCATCTTGTTATCTTTTAACGGGCCCGGCATCTCAGCACGATAAAGCTGCATGCCACCCACGCCCAGAATCGGCAAGATGGCCACCGCCAATACAATGATCCCCATACCGCCCAGCCATTGCAGCATCTGACGATAGAACAAAATCGCTTTCGGTAAGGTATCAAGGCCCACCAACGTAGTGGCGCCCGTGGTGGTCAGCCCAGAGAAGGATTCGAAGAAAGCATCGGTAACCGAAAGGTGCGGCTGTTCAGCAAAAATGAAAGGCATCGCACCCACACTACCCAGCACCGTCCAGAACAGCACGACGATCAGAAACCCTTCGCGCGGTTTAAGTTCGGTTTTCTTTTTGCGATTAGGCCACCACAGCAGCGAACCAATCACAATCGCCATCATAAAGGTCTGGCTAAACGCGCGTCCGGCGCCATCGCGATAAATTAAGGCCACCAGCCCCGGTAGGATCATCGTCACCGAGAATAAAATTACCAACAGTCCCACGATGCGGGTAATGGCGCGAAAATGCATTCAGCTGTTCCTTTAAACAGATGCTTTTAGTTGTCCAGCGGGATGAGCGTCAGCGCGCCCCGGCTGTAATCAGAAAGGTTTTGCCGAAAGCCATCAATTTGCGGATGCGGCAACGCCAGACGTAGCGCGATACGATCCTGATAATGGCTCTCTTCAATGATGCCGTCAAAGCGTTGCAACAGACGCTCGATATCACTCAACTGGGCATAATCACATTGCAAGGTAAAAGATTGCATCGGCACTTTACGCGCTCGCATCAGTTGCTTCAGCCCCTGCTGCACGCCGCCGCCATACGCTTTCACTAATCCACCGGTACCCAGCATGATGCCGCCATAATAGCGCACTACCACTGCGGTAATTTCACCGACGCCGCTACCCATTAGCTGTGCCAGCATCGGTTTTCCCGCCGTGCCAGAAGGCTCACCATCATCGGAGAAACCCAGCTGCTGCGAATCATCCGGCGCACCGGCAACCCACGCCCAGCAGTGATGGCGCGCCGCAGGATGTTCCAACTTCACCTGCTGGACAAAAGCACGCGCCGCCTCAACGCCAACGGTATGCGCCAGATAAGTCATAAAGCGGCTTTTCTTGATGGTTTCCTCGCTGAGGCTCACAGCCTCAGCGGGAATATCGTACGCATCCATCAGGCCAGATGCAGATCGCGCGTCATGTTTTCAACGCGATTGGCATGGATCACCACATTGTCTTCGATACGAATACCCCCGTACGGTTTCAATGCGTCGATCGCCTGCCAGTCAAAGTACTGGCTGTATTTACCGCCACGCAGTTTTGCCAGTAGTGAATCGATAATGTAGAAGCCTGGCTCGATGGTCAGCACCATGCCCGGCTCGAGCACGCGGGTACAACGCAGATAAGGATACTGTGATGGTGCCGCCAGGTGCGCGCCATTGTCATCCTGCATAAAGCCTGCGACGTCATGCACCTGCAAGCCCAGCGGATGGCCCAAACCGTGCGGCATAAACGGACCGGTCAGGTCTTCCGCCACCAGCGTCTCTTCGGTCAGACCTTTCACCAAATCGAACTTCAACAATAGACGGGCAATACGCTGATGCATTTGCAAATGGTAATCGGTGTAACGCACGCCCGCTTTCAACGTCGCAATCAGCGCCAGCTCTTCTTTATTCATCGCCTCTACCATTTCGGCATAACGCGATTTGCTTTGGGCTGCATAGCTGCGCGTCAGGTCGGCGGCGTAACCAAGGTATTCCGCACCCGCATCAATCAGGAAACTGTGGCGCTTCGCAGGTGGCTGATGGTCGAGCCTGGTGTAGTGCAGCACCGCAGCATGTTCGTTAAGCGCGATAATATTGCCGTAGGGCACATCCGTATCACGATGGCCAGTCGCCGTCAGATACGCCTGGTTGATATCGAACTCACTCATACCTGAGAAGAAGGCTTCTTTTGCCGCACGATGTCCTGCTACCGCCAGCTTCTGCGCTTCGCGCATACAGGCCAGCTCGTAATCCGTTTTGATGCTGCGATGGTAATGAAGGAAGTCGATCACGCCTTTTGGATTCACGCGATCGCTATTGATGCCGAGTTGTGTGGCGCGGGAGGGCACAGGTCCGATATAAGCCACATTGTCGCGCTGAGCCGGCAGCAGTTGCCCAATCTCATCGGCATCTTTCAGGCCCACCACCTCAACATCCTGAGTCCAGAAGCTGTTGGGCAATGGCTCGACGTTATGCCAGTAATCCACAGGTGAGTAGAACCACAACTTTGGCTTGTTAACGCCATCGATCCATAACCAGCAGTTAGGCACTTGTGTGACAGGAACCCAAGCCTTGAATTGCGGATTCACCTTAAACGGGTAGTCGTGATCGTCGAGAAAAACGGTTAACAGCTCGCCAGAGTGAATCAACATCGCATCAAGTTTAAAGCGTGCCAGCACCTGTTGCGCTCGCTGTTGCAGCGTATTGATATGCGCGTGATACAGGGTTTTCAGTGAATCCATGGACTTGTCTCCGATATCGCGAAATTGGCCGCAGTGTAGCACAGCCTCAAGTCTGTTGCCGTGCTGCACTCGCTGTGATCGGCGTATCAAATAAGCAAAGACTCGTTTGCAAAAAATTAACATGCCGCCCACACTCCAACTCATCTGGTATGACCAGATCACCTTTCGCGGTTTCAGGAGACGGACATGCTCTACCAAGGCGATACCCTTTCAGTTCACTGGCTTGATGACGGCATTGCCGAGCTGATTTTCGATGCCCCCGGTTCAGTGAACAAACTCGACACCAAAACAGTTGCCTCATTGGGCGATGCACTCAGCATGCTGGAGCAACAGCCCGAGTTGCGTGGCCTGCTGCTCACCTCGGCCAAACCGGCATTCATTGTCGGTGCCGATATCACCGAATTCCTGTCGCTATTTGATGCGCCAGAAGAGAAGCTGAGCCAATGGCTGGCGTTTGCCAACAGCATCTTCAATCGCCTGGAAGATTTGCCGGTGCCGACTGTCGCTGCGATTGACGGCTACGCGCTGGGCGGCGGCTGCGAGTGTGTGCTGGCGACAGATTTCCGCGTCGCGACGCCTGCTGCACGCATCGGCTTACCGGAAACCAAACTGGGCATCATGCCGGGGTTTGGCGGCAGCGTGCGCTTGCCACGTTTGCTCGGCGCTGATAGCGCACTGGAGATCATCGCCGCTGGAAAAGATGTTGATGGCACCAGCGCCCTGCAACTCGGTTTGGTCGATGCCGTGGTGAGCAGCGATAAACTGCGCACCGCAGCGCTCACCATGCTTCAAGATGCGATGGCACAAGGCAGCTGGCAGGCCCGCCGGGCACCTAAACTAGCGCCTCTGAAGCTCAGCCCGATTGAAGCGGCGATGAGCTTCACCATTGCCAAAAGCATGGTGATGCAAACAGCAGGCAAGCATTATCCCGCGCCTATCACCGCGGTGAAAACCATTGAAGCGGCAGCCGGTTTACGTCGTGACGATGCATTGAAACTGGAAACCGCTGCATTCGTGCCGCTGGCACAAAGCGATGTGGCGTGCGCGCTGGTCGGTATCTTCCTGAACGATCAATATGTCAAAGGCCTGGCGAAGAAACACAGCAGTGCAGCCGGTGCACCGCAGCAAGCGGCCGTGTTGGGCGCAGGCATTATGGGGGGTGGGATTGCTTATCAGTCGGCATGGAAAGGCGTGCCGGTGAAAATGAAAGATATTAATCCGCAGGCGCTGACGCTGGGGATGACGGAAGCCAGCAACCTTCTTAACAAGCAACTGGAACGCGGCAAGATTAACGGTGCCAAACTGGCGAGCGTTCTCACGACGATTCAGCCCACGCTGGATTACGCCGGTTTCGAACGTGCCGATGTGGTGGTCGAGGCCGTGGTCGAGAACCCGCAAATCAAGGCCAAAGTGTTGGCAGAAACCGAGCAACATCTGCGCGATGATGCCGTACTCGCCTCCAACACATCGACCATTCCGATTAGCCAGCTGGCGCAATCGCTGCAGCGTCCAGAAAACTTCTGCGGCATGCACTTCTTTAATCCCGTACCACGCATGCCACTGGTTGAGGTAATCCGTGGCGAGCAGACCTCAGAAGCCACCATCAGTAAAGTGGTGGCCTGGGCCAGCAAGATGGGCAAAACGCCGATCGTGGTGAATGACTGCCCGGGTTTCTTTGTGAACCGTGTGCTGTTCCCCTACTTTGCCGCTTTCAGCCTGCTGCTACGCGATGGCGCTGATTTCCGTCAGATCGATAAGGTGATGGAGAAACAGTTCGGCTGGCCTATGGGCCCGGCCTGGTTGCTGGATGTGGTGGGCATTGATACCGCCCATCACGCACAACAGGTGATGGCGCAAGGCTTCCCTTCCCGCATGCAGAAGGATTACCGCGACGCGATTGATGTGCTGTTTGAAGCCAAACGCTACGGCCAGAAAAACGGCCTGGGCTTTTACAGCTGGGAGCAAGATAAAAAAGGCAAAACCCAGAAGAAAACCGATCCGGCTGTTGATGCGCTGCTGGAACCGATTTGCGAGCCGAAACGCGTGTTCAGCGATGAGGACATTGCTAACCGCATGATGCTGCCAATGCTCAATGAAGTGGTGCGCTGCCTCGAAGAGAAGATTATCGCCTCACCGGCTGAAGCCGATATGGCGCTGGTGTACGGCCTCGGTTTCCCTCCGTTCCGAGGGGGTGCCTTCCGCTATATGGATACGCTCGGCCTTAGCAATCTGGTTGATCAAGCCAAACGCTACACCCCACTCGGCCCGTTGTATGCGGTACCTGAACTGTTAGTGCACAAAGCGCATCAGCATCAAAGCTGGTATCCCGCAGCCCAACCGATTGACGAAGCGACACTGCAAAGTGCCTGAGGTAAAGAATATGGAAAAGGTAGTCATAGTTGATGCGGTACGTACACCGATGGGCCGTTCAAAAGGCGGCGCGTTTCGTCAGGTCCGCGCGGAAGATCTCTCGGCGCATCTGATGCGCGAATTGCTGAGCCGCAACCCCGGCGTTGATCCGGCCTCTCTGGATGACATCATCTGGGGATGCGTGCAACAGACGCTGGAACAGGGCTTCAACATTGCGCGTAACGCAGCACTGCTGGCCGAAATTCCGCACCGCGTGCCAGCCAGCACGGTGAATCGCTTGTGCGGTTCGTCAATGCAGGCGCTGCACGATGCGGCACGCGCCATTATGGTGGGCGATGCGCACAGCTGTTTGATTGGCGGCGTCGAACATATGGGCCATGTGCCCATGAGCCACGGCGTTGATTTCCATCCGGGTTTGGGCCGCACCGTGGCAAAAGCTGCAGGCATGATGGGATTAACCGCTGAAATGCTGGCGCGCATGCATCACATCACCCGTGAGCAGCAGGATGCCTTTGCGCTGCGTTCACATCAGCGCGCCTGGGCTGCGACTCAACGCGGCGATTTCAAACGCGAAATCGTGCCGACCTATGGCCACGATGCCGACGGCGTGTTGAAACGCTATGAAACGGATGAAGTGATTCGCGAAGATACCACGCTGGAAGGGTTGGCTGCGCTGCGTCCCGCGTTTGATCCGGTCAACGGCACCGTTACGGCGGGTACATCATCGGCACTATCCGATGGCGCGGCTGCCATGTTGATCATGAGTGAAAGCCGCGCGCGCGAACTCGGCCTGACCCCGCGTGCGCGTATTCGCAGCATGGCAGTGGTCGGCTGTGATCCTTCCATTATGGGTTACGGTCCGGTGCCAGCCAGCAAACTGGCACTGAAGCGCGCCGGATTAAGCGTGCAGGATATCGATCTGTTTGAGCTTAACGAAGCCTTTGCCGCGCAGACACTGCCGTGCATTAAGGATTTGGGATTGCTGGATCAGCTTGATGAAAAAGTGAATTTGAATGGCGGCGCGATTGCGCTGGGGCACCCACTCGGATGCTCAGGGGCGCGTATCAGTACGACGCTGCTCAATCTGATGGAACGTCGTGATGCGCAATTTGGTCTGGCGACCATGTGCATTGGCTTAGGTCAGGGCATCGCGACGGTATTCGAACGCGTTTAATATGTTGATGCACGTGTTCCCGCCCTTTCGGGCGGGCTTTTTTACTCAGATAAAGGCAAACGCATCGCCAAACATCTGCGCTTCAACCGCACCACGTTCCGCGCAGAAACGCTCGCGCGCTATCTTCGCCATCTCGAAACGACCCGCAATATAGATATCGTGCTCGCTGAGAGTTTCATAGTCCTGCATCACGGCGGTCAACACCGTGCCACTACGTCCATCCCAACCCTCTGCGGGTTGCTCCACCACCGGAATCACCTTGAGATGAGGATGCTTGACCGCCAACGCGTTCAACTCATCCAGATCGTACAAATGCATCAATTCCCGGCCGCCCCAGTAGATGGCGATATCGCGGTCTGGCTGCTGCGCCAGTGCCGTCAGCAGAATCGAACGTGCATAGGAGAAACCGGTGCCGCCCGCGATCAGAATAATGGGGCGATCGCTGTCTTCACGCAGCCAGGCATCGCCATGCGGCATATCCACCGTGATTTGACGATCGTTTTTGATGCGATCCATCACCGCCATCGCGTAGAGATTGAGGTCAGATGCGCCAATGTGCAGCTCAATGATGTCTTTTTCCATCGGGGTTGAAGCCAGTGAGAAGGGGCGCTTATCACGCTCATCCATCACCACCATCAGATATTGCCCCGCGCGGAAAGTAAAATCCGCCGCCGGAATCAAACGAACGCGGTAAACGGTATCCGTAATCGCTTCGACCGAAGTCACCTTGCAGTTTAACGTCGTCATACGTGCCCTTTTTTATGGTTTTCTGCCGCCTTTAGCGCTGCGGCGGCTCGGCAAAGATAGCTAACTCATCCCAAATGGCGTCAATACGCGCGGTCACCGCCGGATCTTTCACAATCGGTGTGCCCCATTCGCGAGTGGTTTCGCCCGGCCACTTATTGGTGGCATCAAGTCCCATCTTCGAGCCCAGGCCGGAAACCGGAGAGGCGAAGTCGAGATAGTCAATTGGCGTATTCTCCACCATCACGGTATCGCGCGCCGGATCCATACGCGTGGTGATCGCCCAAATCACATCGTTCCAGTCTCGTGCGTTGACGTCGTCATCGCATACGATCACAAACTTGGTATACATAAACTGGCGCAGGAAAGACCAGACGCCAAACATTACGCGCTTGGCATGCCCGGCATATTGCTTCTTGATCGTCACCACCGCGAGGCGATAAGAACAGCCTTCCGGCGGCAAGTAAAAATCGACAATTTCCGGGAACTGCTTGATCAGAATCGGCACCAGCACTTCATTCAGCGCCACACCCAATACCGCAGGTTCATCCGGTGGACGACCGGTATAGGTTGAATGATAAATCGGGTTACGGCGTTGCGTTACGTGCGTCACGGTAAACACCGGGAAGCTATCTACTTCATTGTAGTAGCCCGTGTGATCGCCGTAAGGACCCTCTGGTGCCATATCGCCCGGCTCGATATAACCTTCCAGCACGATTTCTGCACTGGCGGGTACTTCAAGCTCGTTCGACAGGCACTTCACCACTTCGGTTTTGTTACCACGCAGCAAACCGGCAAAGGCATACTCCGACAGCGTATCCGGCACTGGCGTCACGGCGCCCAGAATCGTGGCCGGATCGGCACCCAGCGCCACGGACACCGGGAAGCGTTCGCCCGGATGGGCTTTGCACCACTCCTGGAAATCCAGCGCGCCGCCGCGATGCGACAGCCAGCGCATGATCACGCGGTTTTTGCCGATCACCTGCTGGCGATAAATACCCAGATTCTGACGTTCTTTATGCGGACCACGCGTGACGGTTAAGCCCCAGGTAATCAACGGCGCGGCATCGCCCGGCCAGCACTTCATCACCGGAATGCGCGACAGGTCGACATCATCACCGCTGAACACTTCTTCCTGACACGGCGCATTGCGCAGGCGCTTAGTCGGCATGTTCAGCACTTGTTTGAACTGCGGCATCTTATCGAACAGATCGCGGAAGCCTTTTGGCGGCTCGGGTTCTTTCAGAAACGCCAGCAGCTTGCCCACTTCGCGCAGGGCACTGACTTCTTCCTGTCCCATGCCCATTGCCACGCGCTTGGGAGTACCGAACAGGTTGCACAATACGGGCATGTCGTACCCTTTCGGGTTCTCAAACAGCAGCGCCGGACCGCCGGCACGCAGAGTGCGATCGGCAATTTCGGTCATCTCCAGCTCAGGATCGATCTCCTGAGTGATGCGCTTTAACTCGCCGCGCTGCTCTAGCAACGCGAGGAAGTCTCGTAAATCCTGATATTTCATGCGGCGTTAGCTTCCAGCCAGAGTGAATTGGCCATTATAGGTCTGATTCACGCTGGCGTGTTGTGGTTTGTGGTTCAAGCTGGCTGACAGGAGAAAGGCACCAGCGATTGAATGGCCAGCACATCGTGATGTGCGGCGATTGGCTCACCATGACGGAACACTTTAAAGTCTTCGCCGCGCGCGCTGTAGTAACGCAGGCGGTTTTCACTGACGTGCAGGAAACTGGCTTCTCGCAGGGCGATCACCGACTCATGTGGGTTGACCGCACAAAACTCCGCCAGACGCTCATCCCGCGTCTCCCCCATATGCCCGCTGACGTGAGCATCCAGATAGTGCGGATTGATCTGCACCGGGAACAGACCTAATGCAGGCAAGACCACGCTGCTGCGCACCGGCATATCGTTGGTGGTACGGATCGATGGCGTAGCCACATTGCAACCGGCGCTCCAGCCGACGTAAGGCACATCTCGCTCACGCACGGCACGCTGAATCGCCACGATCAGTCCGTGCTCATGCAGCATCTGATTGAGGAACCAGGTGTTGCCGCCGCTCACCAGGATCAACTCCGCCTGTTCAATCGCTGCCACCGGGGAGTCAAACTCATGCACGGTGCGCACCTGAATACCCAATGAGTCAGACAGGTCTTGTGCACGCTGCGCATGGTCGCCACGAATAATGGCATAAGGCACCAGCACCGCCGACGTAATGCCGCGCTGCGCAATCATTGCGTGCAGTTGTGGGTGAGCGTAGCTCAACAGTGGCGCGTCTTCGGCCACTTTGCCATTACTTAATAAGAACAGTTCCATCAGCCAGTCCTTTTTCAAATGAGAGCGAAAGATGGGGAAGGAGTCTGATACAGATGGTCATCAGCCGTCAATTTTCTTGCAAGAAAGCGTTAATAAGCCGCACCAATCGGAAAATTCGTAGTGATTTTTATTTCACAGCCGCGTTTCCACTGGCCGATGCGCTATAACTCTGACAGCAGGTTTGTTATTCTTAGCGTCCAATATTTGGGAGCAGTTATGGAATCCTGGTACTTACTCTATTGCAAACGTGGACAGCTGTTGCGCGCGAAAGAGCATCTTGAGCGGCAGGAGGTGAATTGCCTCAGCCCGATGATCGCTCTGGAAAAGATTGTGCGCGGTAAACGCACCACGGTGAGTGAGCCGCTGTTTCCCAACTATCTGTTTATCGAATTCGATCCGGAAGCGATTCACACCACCACCATCAGTAGCACGCGCGGCGTCAGCCACTTTGTGCGCTTTGGCGCGCAACCGGCGACGGTCTCCAGCGAAGTGATTGAAGCGCTGCAAACCGATGTGCCGCAAATTATGCTGGATCCAGAAACGCCACAAAGCGGTGATGAAGTGATCATCACCGAAGGGACTTTTGAGGGGCTGCGCGCTATTTTTGCCGAGCCTGATGGCGAAACCCGCTCGGTGTTATTGCTAAACCTGCTCAACAAACAAGTGATGCGCAGCGTCGACAACAAACAGTTCCGTAAGCTTTAAACCAGTTTAAACAGCTGACGTGCGTTGTGATTGACCTGCGCACCCAGCGCTTCAGCCTCCTCCCCACGCCAGTTCGCCACCTGCTGCACAATATGCGGCAGGAAACAGGGCTCGTTTCGACGCGAAGGCGGCCGTGGATGCATATCACGCGGGAGCAGATAAGGCGCATCGGTTTCCAGCAGCAGACGCTCTGCTGGAATCAGCGGCAGCATTTCCCGCAGCTCCAGTCCACGCCGCTCATCGCACACCCAGCCGGTAATGCCCACCGATAAGCCCAAGGCCAGGCACGATTCCAGTTCATCACGCGTGCCGGTAAAACAGTGTGCCACCGCGCCCGTCAATTTCGGCAGCCACGGCTCCAGCACTGCCACAAAACGATCGTGTGCTTCGCGGCAGTGGAGGAACACCGGCAGTTGTAACTCTGCTGCCAGCGCCAGCTGTGCATCAAAGGCGTATTCCTGCTGGTCGTGCGCCGCGAGATTGCGGTTAAAATCGAGGCCGCATTCACCGATGGCCACCACTTGCTCACTCTCAGCCAGACGGCGCAGCGTGTTCGCCGTGTCTGCCGACCATTCACTGGCGTGATGCGGATGCACGCCGGCTGTAGACCAGCAGTAGCCTGGATGCCTTGCCGCGAGCTGACGCGCCTGCTGGCTCTCCAGCGCATTGGTGCCGGTAATCAGCAGGCCGGTGACGCCTGCTTCGCGCGCGCGTTTAACCACCTGATCGCGATCTTTTGCGAATTGCGTGCTGGTCAGGTTTACACCGATATCAAACATGTCTTCTCCCAAATAAAAACCGCCCAATGTGTGGGCGGTTTAGATTCTTAACGCTCATCCCGCTCGCTTGCGGGAATGCCTTGTCAGGATTCGGTATTTTGTTCCTCATCCTCTGAATCTGACGCCTTGCGCCCTTTACCCACATAGTAACGGGAGAAGAATACGCCGACTTCAAACAGGCAGTACATCGGAATAGCGAGCAAAGTTTGCGAGAAAACATCCGGCGGTGTGAGCAGCATCCCAACAACGAACGCGCCCACCAGCATGTAAGGACGTTTCTTTTTCAAATCTTCTGGTGAGGTAATGCCGGTCCAGCACAGCAGCACAATCGCAATCGGCACCTCAAACGCCACACCAAATGCCATGAAGATAGTCATGACGAAGTCGAGGTAGTTGGTGATATCGGTAGCGATGGTGACACCCTGCGGCGCGGTTTTGGCAAAGAAGCCAAATGCCAGCGGGAACACGATGAAGTACGCGAAGGCCACGCCAACGTAGAACAGCAGCGTGCTGGAGAACAGTAACGGCATCACCAGCTTACGCTCATGGCGATACAGCGCAGGCGCCACAAAAGCCCACACCTGATACAAGATCACCGGCACCGCAAGGAACACCGAAACAATGATGGTGAGCTTAATGGGGGTGAAGAACGGTGAAGCCACGTCAGTGGCGATCATGCTGGCACCGGCCGGCATCTGGCTAATCAGCGGCGAAGCCACTAAGTGATAGATGTCGTTGGCGAAATAAACCAGGCACAAAAAGATAGCAAACACCGCAATAATGCAGTTCAGCAAACGCTTACGCAGCTCAATCAGGTGGCTGATGAGCGGTTGGGTATCTTCAACGGCCATGTTTATCTTTCATCTTTTACGGTGGGGGTGGGCGTCGCATTCTGCGCGGTATTAACAGGTGCCTCAGCCTCTGCTGTTACCGGTTGAGGTTTCTGAGCCGGTGCGCTGGCCTTGTGCTCTGCCGCCACTGCCTGAGGTGCCTGAGCCGGTGCGCTGGCCTTGTGCTCTGCCGTCACCGCCTGAGGTGCCTGAGCCGGTGCGCTGGCCTGATGCTCTGCCGCCGCGGGAGTGACCGGAGGCTGGCTTACCGGTGCAGAAGAGGTGCCTGCAGACGGCGGTTGATGAATGGTGTTCGCTTCATCTTCCGCTTTCTCGATATCGATGCTCTGCTGTACAGAACGCTTCATCGAATCGGCGGTTTTACGCAACTCTTCCATCGACTCTTTCAGTTCCGGTGACAGTGAGCCACGGCCCGCTTCCTCGACCTTTTTCAGGCTGTCCTGCAATTCCTGCAGTTTCAGCTCCTGCGCCAGTTCGTTTTGCACGTTAGCAGCCAGGGAGCGAATCGCCCGAATCCAGCCCACGACGGTTTTCACCGCAACCGGTAATCGTTGCGGGCCTAGAACGATCAGCCCGATAACGAACACCAATACCAGTTCACTAAAACCAATATCGAACACAGTTAACCCTTACTTGTCCCGGGCGTCGTCTTTACTCGCCGAGGTTTGCTGTTTGTCTGCCAGAGTCTTGGCGTTGAAGTCAGCGTCCTGCTCTTTCGGCTGATCCTTTTTATCGTCTTCATCGCCCATGGCTTTTTTGAAGCCACGAATAGAAGAACCTAAATCCGAACCCAGGTTACGAAGTTTATTGGTACCGAACAGAAGAACAACAATGACGGCAATGATTAACAATTGCCAAATACTGATACCGCCCATGAGATATGCCTCTAATATTCTGTGAAAAACTTTGAGTTGAAACGCACAGAAAGCCCGTATGAATTCGGGCTTTAGCCTGCGACATTACGCGATTTGCACCAGGCAAACAATCAGTTTGTCTTGCGCCAGCCTATCAGCCAGGTGACGATGCCAGCGGCCATTAATAAGGCGGGGAAGAAATCCCAGTCGGGTCGACTTAACAGCACCGCGGTGCCACTTAATAACAGTGTAGCCCCTACACCAAACAGATAACGTGCCTTGTGATGGCGCGTGCGTTGCGCATTCATATCGTTGACCAGTTTATCGACGCTGTGCTGCAATAATTTATGCTGACGCATGCTGTCGTAGAACAGTTCAGGCAACTCCGGCAGTTTTTCAGCCCAGAATGGCGCCTTCTCTTTCACTGCGCGCAGAATCGCAGGAATACCGATCTGATCTTTGATCCAGTCTTCGAGGAACGGCTTCGCGGTTTTCCAAAGATCGAGCTGCGGATAAAGCTGACGGCCAATCCCTTCGATGTAGAGCAATGTTTTCTGTAACAGCACCAGCTGCGGCTGCACTTCCATATTGAAGCGACGCGCGGTGTTAAACAGGTTCAGCAGCACGTGGCCAAATGAAATCTCAGCCAGTGGTTTCTCAAAAATCGGCTCACAGACGGTACGAATGGCGAATTCAAAATCTTCCACATTGGTATCCGGCGGCACCCAGCCCGAATCCACGTGCAGTTCCGCCACTTTGCGGTAATCACGGTTAAAGAAGGCAATGAAGTTTTCCGCCAGATAGCGCTTATCTTCTTTATTCAGCGAGCCGACAATGCCGCAGTCAATCGCGATGTACTGCGGATCTTCTGGATGGTCATAACTGACGAAGATGTTGCCGGGGTGCATGTCAGCATGGAAGAAGCTATCGCGGAACACCTGGGTGAAGAACACCTGCACGCCGCGTTCTGCCAGCAGCTTCATGTTGACACCATGCTTCTCCAGCGTCGCCACATCAGAAATGGGAATGCCGTAAATACGCTCCATCACCATCATCGATTCGCTGCAGTAATCCGAGAACACTTCCGGCACATACAGCATCGGGCTCTGCTCAAAGTTACGACGCAGCTGAATGGCGTTCGCCGATTCGCGCAGCAGATTGAGTTCATCAATCAGGGTCTTTTCGTAATCGCGCACCACTTCAACCGGGCGCAGACGACGACCATCCGGCAACAGACGAGGAACCCAATGCGCCATGCGGTAAATCAGCTTCATATCCGCTTTAATCACCGGCAGGATGTCCGGACGAATCACTTTGATCACTACGTCACGGCCGTTAGACTTAAGCGTGGCAGTGTGAACCTGCGCAATCGAAGCAGAAGCCAGCGGCTTAATATCAAAATCGTCAAACCATGTGTCGACAGGACCGCCAATGGATTGTTCAATCTGCTGCTGGGCTTTCAGCCCATCAAAAGGCGCCACGCGGTCCTGCAACACCGCCAGTTCATCGGCGATGGCCGGTGGGAAGAGATCACGGCGCGTCGAAAGCATCTGACCAAATTTGATCCACACTGGACCAAGTTGCTCCATTGCCAGACGAATGCGCACGCCCGTCGATTCATTTTTGTGCTTGTTAGGGATCCAGAAAATACAACGTCGCCAGATACGAAGCGGCAACGTGATGCGCATGTGAGGGATCAGTTCATCAAGCCCGTAAGTCAGAAAGACCTTGATGATGAAGTATAAGCGCCGAATTTCTCCCAGCGTCATTTCGCCTCCAGCTGTGCTAAACGCGCTTCGAGCGCATTAAGCGAACGTTCCATCGCTTCAACCTCTTCACAGAACCACGCCAGCTCCAGTGCACCGGGCGCAACCCGCCACTCTTCCGTCAGCACCTGACCGAGATAATCCTGCCGACGTGTCACCTGTTGCTGCACAAATTTCAGCGCCTGCTGAGCAGCCTGACTGACACCCTGCGCAGCAATGTCGCCGATCCACGGCGCCAGATACTCGGCTGGATCGAGCTCAGCAAGATCCATTAGCGCGGAGAATTGCTGAACCACTTGCAGATCGCCTTCCACGTCCAGCTCACCGCTACGGATCAAACTGGTCAGCTGCTGGCGATCGCGCAGTTTCGGCAAGGTGCTAAGGCGCAGACTCACGCTACAGTCGCTGCTGTCCTGCCAGTCACTCAGCACATCCAGCTGCGATTCGCTAAACACCAGCACCAGAGGGAAATCCAGCTCCTGCAGGCGCAGCATCAGCACTTTACCTGCCAGACGTTGACGCGCGGCTTTCAGGCTACGATCACGATACAGAACACGATTGAGGGCGGTTTCAAGGCCGCCCGTGATTAGCGGGGTAAAAGTCATGATCAATCAGAACTTAAAGCCGCGATGCAACGCCACAATACCGCCGGTCATGTTGAAGTAAGTGGTATTTTCAAAACCCACATCGTTCATCATCGCCTTCAGGGTTTCCTGATCGGGATGCATACGAATCGATTCTGCCAGATAGCGATAGCTATCGGCATCCTGCGCCACCAGCTGCCCAATACGCGGCAGGATGTGGAAGGAATAGGTATCGTAGGCTTTGCTCAGCGGTTCCAGCAGCGGTTTGGAAAACTCCAGCACCAGCAAGCGTCCGCCTGGTTTCAGCACCCGGAACATCGAGGCCAGTGCCTTCTCTTTTTCGGTGACGTTACGCAAACCGAAAGAGATGGTGATGCAATCGAAATAGTTATCCGGGAACGGCAGCGCTTCGGCGTTGGCCTGCACATAGCTGACGTTGCCTGACACGCCCATATTGCGCAGCTTCTCGCGGCCCATCTTCAGCATCGAGCTGTTGATATCCGCCAAAACGACCTGACCCGTCTCGCCCACCAGGCGAGAGAATTTTGCTGTCAAATCACCGGTGCCGCCGGCCAGATCCAGCACACGCTGACCACGACGCACGCCGCTGCTGTCGATGGTAAAACGCTTCCAGACACGATGGATGCCAAACGACATCAAATCGTTCATCAGGTCATATTTTGCCGCTACGGAATGAAACACGTCCGCGACTTTATCGGCCTTTTCGCTTTTCGCGACGGTCTGAAAGCCAAAATGAGTAGTTTCCTGCTGTGATTCATTTGCCATCGGGTTTACCTGTTCCACAAACAATTCTTGCCGAAGTGTATCAGAGTCGCGCTACGCGAGCACGCGACCACCGTGCTATTCGTTGATGCGGCGCAGTGAAGCGGTGGAAGAATCTGCCACATTTTCATCAGGCTTGGGATCGTCCGCCCAATCTTCATCCGCCTCTTCCGGCTGCGCTTGCTCCACCAGTTGGGGATTGATCGGCCGTTTGATTTCCACACCTAACGCGCGGAAGGATTCGCTTTGCGCAATCAAATTGCCGCGCCCTTCTGACAGCTTTTTCATCGCCTGATGATAACTCTGCTGCGCTTTATCGAGGCTGTGACCGATACCGCTCATATCATCCACAAACAGCCGCATTTTATCGTACAACCGCGTAGCTCGGTCGGCGATGCGTTGCGCATTGCGACTCTGATGCTCATAACGCCACAGGTTGTTGATGGTGCGCAGCGCCACTAGTAATGTCGTAGGGCTTACCAGCATGATGTTCTGCTGCAGCGCTTCGCTGATCAGCTCTGGCTGCCGATCAATCGCCAACAAGAACGCGGGCTCGACCGGAATAAACATCAACACATAATCCAGAGAGCGTAAACCGGGCAATTGTTGATAATCTTTTCGCCCCAGCAGCCGAATATGGCCGCGCATGGCGTTAACGTGCTCCTGGATCGCCTGCTCGCGCGTGGCTTCATCTTCCGCGTTGAAATAGCGTTCGTAAGCCACCAGCGTCATTTTTGCGTCAATCACCACATCCTTGCCCTGCGGCAACCGCACGATCACATCCGGTTGCATCCTGCCCTGCTGTTCCAGCTGCACGCTGACCTGCGTCTGATATTCATAACCTTCGCGCAGGCCGGAAGCCTCCAGCACGCGCGCCAGCACCACTTCACCCCAGTTGCCCTGAATTTTGTTGTCGCCTTTCAACGCTTTGGTGAGATTGACCGCTTCCTGTGCCATCTGTGCGTTAAGCTGTTGCAGCTGGCGAATTTCATGAGCCAGCGTATGGCGTTCGCGGGCTTCCTGGCCAAAGCTATCCGTCACCTGGCGACGGAAACCATCCAGCTGTTCACGCAGCGGACCAATCAACCCGTTGAGGCTTTGCCGATTCTGCTCATCCACCCGACGTCCGCTGTTTTCAAAGATGCGGTTGGCCAGATTCTCAAACTGTGCGCTGAGACGCTGTTCGCTGTTAGTGAGCAGGCGCTGCTTCTCTTCTGCGCCAAAACGCGTCTCTTCTAAACGGATGGTGACTTCACGCAGTTCAGCTTCTTGCGCACTGTTCACTTCCAGCTGATTGCGCAATTCCCGGCTAAGCTGCTCGCTTTCGCCACGCCAGTAATCGAGCTGTTGCAGCCGTTCCTGTGCACCGCTAAGCGTGCCATGAAGCTGCCGCAGTTCTTGCTCGCGCTGCAGAATTTGTTGTTGTAACTGTTCGAGCTGCTGCTGCTGACGGTGTTGCGCCTCTTCCAGCAGTCGGCGTTCTGTGGTGAAGCTGGCGTGCTGGTGCCCGGCACGCAACTGGGCCAAAATCCAGCCGAGGCCCAGTCCGGCCAGCGCCAGCGCACCGCTAATGATAAGTTGCTGATCCATAATCCCCCCGCGGATCGTTTCGCTGAGGGAAAAGGTAAGTCGCTACTGTATGAATGTCCAGACAGTTGTGTAGCTGGCAGATGATTTACAGCGCTTTCACCGTCAAATCACCCGCCTTCCACGCATCAATCAGGAAAAACGGCATCGGCAACAGCCATTCACTGCCCTTCACTTTGGCGGGATAGCACCAGCTTTGTCCGTTGTGAGTGAGTTCAACCTGCTGCCAGCCGTTATCAACATTCTCCACCTTGCCCGCCATGCTGGAATACCCTGCGTTGCTGCCGACGTGAAAACGCTCGGTTTGCCAGCGAATTGGCGGATGTGCGGGCCACGCCTGGGCATGATGGAATCGGAAGATGTCATCATGATTCAGCAGGCTTTCGCGCACCGTCGGCCACAACGCCACTTTGAGGAAGTATTGATCGGTGAAGCGTTCACTGCCGCTGTACTGGGCGATAAAGTCGCGTATCTGCTGTTCAACGTTGTGGAATACGCCATGACAGCCGCCCCACATGCCTGCCAGCAGCAGTTCGGTATGCGTAAAGTAGTCACGCATGTGATGGAACCAGCAGGGCGATTGCAGCCAGGCTTCTACCGCCGCCACTTCACGCTCCGACAGCAGGGAGTCCGCATCTCGCACGATATAACGCTTGACGCATGGATCATCCATCACCAGAAAGCGCCACAGCGTCGGGAATATGGTCTTCTCATGTGACATATCCACTAACTGGACATTTGACTGCTTCAGACGCTGCCAGACGTGTTGCGGCACGCTGTCGTCAAGATAGATGCGACACATCCAACCGGGATAGAACTCGCGCGCAACGTCGATATTTTTGATCAGCGTTTCACAGTAGCGCGGTTGGCCGCCATACAGACTGAAAGAGATGATATTTTCAGTTGGATTGGTGGGATTGAAACACGGCGGCGCTTCTGCGGGATACGCCACTGTGTGGCCCTGACGAAAGATCGCGTCAGACTTCTCCAGCGACTCACGGCCGTAACGTGCCACTTCATCGTGCTTTTCCAGCCAGCCACACACTTCGGTTAAGCCATCGAGCCAGGTGTCGGAAGCCTGCGCACGCTGCGCTGCCGATGCCTGATAGATCTTTTGATAAGTTTTGTAGGATTTTTTGTACTCCCCCACGCGCATTAGCGTCAGCGCATAGTCACTCAGTACCTGCATGTTTTGCGGCATGACGCGCAAAACCTCTTCACAGCACTGACGTGCCACGGGGAAATCAGAGGCCGCCATCGCCTGGCGGAAACGCGCTGCCACGCTCTCAATGCGAGACTGAGCAGCCGTGGAAGGATGATTAAAGGCAGGACGCGGAGCAGAAACCGTTTTGCGCATAGTTGTTTTCTCAGTATCAGCTGAAAAACGTGCGCAATGTGATGGCAGCAGGGAATTCCTTATCCGTAATACCTGCTGCCTTGCGCACTAAATTAAGCGACGCGCGGCTTCTACAACAATTTTCACCGCATCGCTTTCGGTCTGTTTCATGGTCGCGGCATCCGGGATCTCTTTCTGCGTACGGTTAACGATAACACCCGCCACCATGCCCGCTCGCAGCCCCTGACTGGCGCACATGGTTAACAGTGTAGCGGATTCCATCTCATAGTTAAGAACCCCCATTTGCTGCCACTCTTGCATTGAGCCCTGGAAGCGATTCACCACACGTCCTGAGAACGTGTCGTAACGCTCCTGCCCCGGATAGAAGGTGTCAGATGAAGCGGTGATACCAATGTGCGTTTTGGCACCGCAGGCTTCTGCTGCGGCCACCAGCGCGGTGGTGCAGGTGAAATCGGCCACTGCCGGGAACTCCATCGGCGCAAAGTGCAGGCTGGCACCGTCAAGACGCACCGAAGCAGTAGTCACCAGCACGTCGCCTACATTGATATTCGGCTGGATCGCCCCGGTCGTGCCCACACGCAGGAAAGTGCGCACGCCGAGCTGCGCCAGTTCTTCCACGGCAATAGAGGTCGATGGACCGCCGATCCCGGTAGAACAGACCACCACCGGCTTGCCATCCACTTCCGCCAGGTAAGTGGTGAATTCACGGTGCGAAGCCAGATGCTGCGGATTATCCATCAGCGCAGCGATTTTTTTCACACGCTCCGGATCGCCGGGAACGATAGCCAGTGTGGCTCCTTTCAGATCGGCTTTAGTGATACCAAGGTGGAAAACGTCAGACTGGGCCATAACAGACTCCTGATAGATAAGGGATATGCGTGTCACTCTACGCCAGAGCGCCATATATATATGTGATTTAT
Source organism: Pantoea folii (assembly GCF_056678875.1). Taxonomy (NCBI): domain Bacteria; kingdom Pseudomonadati; phylum Pseudomonadota; class Gammaproteobacteria; order Enterobacterales; family Erwiniaceae; genus Pantoea; species Pantoea folii. The sequence continues at coordinate 20,923 of NZ_JBWXON010000029.1, forward strand.
TTCACCATCGACAATGAAACTTACATTATCAGAAAATTATTATGTGATTCACATCACACATTGCAGCTCGGCAATTCTGAATTGCTACAAGCGGTGCTGTGTAAGTTCGGGTGGCAGTGTTAATAGAGAAGAAGAACATAAGTACACATCCCTCTGAACCCTACGTCAGCCTTGCTCCTGAAGCAGGCTATAGTTACGTGATTGCGCATTTGCTAGCACGGAGAGAACCATGAAAACCGAAGACAATATGGCACAAAAATCAGTAGCCGGTGGCTTTGCCCCTGCCGTTCAGCCCATCGCCAGCAGCACCATTACCACCGTCAGTGACGCTATTCACACCGGTGAAACTTCTGTTCCCAGCCAGGGAGAAAACCTTCCGGCTTATTATGCTCGCCCCAAATCCTATGAAGGCAAACTACCGGTGATTCTGGTGGTGCAGGAGATTTTTGGCGTTCATGAACATATTAAAGATATCTGCCGTCGTCTGGCGCTGGAAGGCTATCTGGCGGTCGCACCTGAACTCTACTTCCGTGAAGGCGATCCCGGTGACTACAGTGATATCCCGACACTGTTCAAAGAACTGGTCAGCAAGGTGCCCGATTCTCAGGTGCTGTCCGATCTCGATCACGTTGCCAACTGGGCCGCACGCCACGATGGCGATATTCGTCGCATGGCCATCACGGGCTTCTGCTGGGGCGGACGCATCAGTTGGCTGTTCGCCGCGCACAATCCGCAGGTGCGGGCGGCAGCGGCCTGGTATGGTCGGTTAGAGGGTGAGAAAACCCTCAAACAACAAAAACATCCTATCGATGTAGCCGTCGAGCTTAACGCACCGGTGCTCGGATTGTACGGCGGTCAGGATGAGAGCATCCCGTTAGAGAGCATTGATAAGATGCGTCAGGCACTGCATGCCGCCAATGCCAAAGCGGAAATCGTGGTGTATCCGGAAGCGGGACACGCGTTTAATGCCGATTATCGCCCAAGCTACCATGCTGACTCAGCCGCTGATGGCTGGGCACGCATGCTGGCCTGGTTTAAACAGTATGGCGTTGCACCCAACGCGTAATAACAAGGGGCGCTGCAAGGCGCCCCTGTTTCTCACGATTAAGCCGATTCTGCGCGCAGCTTTTTCGCGGCGGTCACCATGTTCGCCAGCGCCTGCCGGGTTTCACTCCAGCCACGGGTTTTCAGACCGCAGTCCGGGTTGACCCACAAACGCGCGGGAGGAATACTTTGCGCCGCTTTACGCAGCAGCTCTTCCATCCATTCAACGCTGGGTACGTTCGGGGAGTGTATGTCATACACACCTGGCCCAATTTCGTTCGGGTATTCGAACGCTTTAAACGCATCCAGCAATTCCATATCCGAGCGTGAGGTTTCGATGGTAATCACGTCCGCGTCCAGTGCCGCTATCGATTCCATGATGTCATTGAACTCGCAATAACACATGTGCGTGTGGATCTGCGTTTCATCCTGCGCCACAGCCGCGTTGAGGCGGAAGGCATCCACTGCCCAGGTCAGGTACGCCGCCCAATCCGACTGGTGCAAGGGTAAGCCTTCGCGCAGCGCGGGTTCATCAATCTGGATGATCCCGATCCCGGCTTTTTCCAGATCTTCCACTTCATCACGCAGCGCCAGTGCAATCTGTTTAGCAAGGGTTTCCCGCGTCACGTCTTCACGCGGGAATGACCAGCACAAAATCGTGACCGGGCCGGTGAGCATGCCTTTCACTGGCTTTTCAGTCAGCGATTGCGCGTACTTCGCCCACTCAACGGTAATCGGCTGCGGACGACTGACATCACCGATGATCACCGGCGGCTTCACACAGCGAGAGCCATAGCTTTGCACCCAGCCATTTTGCGTAAACACGAAGCCATCGAGGTTTTCGCCGAAGTATTCCACCATGTCATTACGCTCTGCTTCGCCGTGCACCAGCACATCCAGCCCGAGCCGTTCCTGTTCGGCAATCGCCTGCTTGATGTGCTCCGCGATGCCGGTGCGATAGTGGCCTCCATCGATATTGCCTTTTTTGAAGTCGAGTCGCAGGCCGCGAATTTCGGTGGTTTGCGGGAAGGATCCAATCGTGGTGGTCGGCCAGGCAGGCAGATTAAAGCGATGGCGCTGCGCTTTGGCGCGTTCGTCATAGTGGCTGGCGCGCTCAACGTCTTTGGCCTGAATATTCGCCAGACGTGCGCCCACTGCGGCATTGTGCACGCGCGAAGAATGAGAACGGGCGCGAATCGGCGCGCTCCACTCCGTCAGCGAGGCCGCATCGTTATTATTGAGCGCCTGGCTCAACAACCTCAGCTCAGCACACTTCTGTAAAGCAAAGGCAAACCAGCTTTTCACTTCCGCATCGAGCCGGGTTTCGACACTGAGATCGATCGGGCTGTGCAGCAGCGAGCAGGAGGAACCAATCCACAGATTTTCACGCTGCCCGACCAGCGGTTGCAGGCGATCGAACCAGCAGCTGAGCTCGGCACGCCAGACATTGCGGCCGTTGATCACCCCGACTGAGAGCAGCCAGTCGGCGGGGAGCTGTTGGTGGATATGCTGGATGTCATCTCTGCCATGCACCAGGTCAACGTGTAAACCTTGAACCGGTAGCGTCTTAATCACGTCGAGATTTTGACCGATGCTGTCAAAGTAGGTCGTCAGTAGCAGTTTTACATGACCTTGTAGCGCATCGTAGGCAGGCTTGAACGCATCACGCCATTCCTGTGGCAGCTCCAGCACCAGCGCGGGTTCATCGATCTGCACCCATTCAATACCGCGCTGATGCAGTTCAGCCAGCACTTGCTGATAGACCGGCAGTATCGCTTTCAGCAACGACAGGCGGTCAAACGGCTCACCTTTGACTTTGCCCAACCACAGGTAAGTGACCGGTCCCAGCAGCACCGGTTTGATCGCGTGACCCAGCGCCAATGCTTCATCCACTTCTTCAAGGAGCTGTGTCCAGCTTAGTGAGAACTGCTGGCCCTGAGTGAATTCCGGCACCATATAGTGATAGTTGGTGTTGAACCATTTGGTCATTTCAGCGGCGGCAGCAGGATTGCCGCTGGGGGCGCGGCCACGTCCCAGACGGAACAGCGTATCGAGATCGACCGATCCATCCTGGTTCTGATGGCGCGCCGGCACATTGCCCAGCATCAGGCTGGTGGTCAGCACATGATCATACCAGGCGAAATCGCCCACGGGCAGCAGATCCACCCCCGCGTCTTTCTGCTGTTGCCAGTGGCGAGCGCGCAGCTCGCACCCCACGGCCAGCAGCGCTTCCTGTGAGCTGTTACCTGCCCAGTAGCTTTCCTGTGCTTTTTTCAGTTCACGACGCAGACCGACACGAGGGAAACCGAGCGTATGGTTCAGAATGGTCATTTAGTGATCTCCAGATATGCTTAACGGGTCGAGCCCGTTTACGTTCATCCAGCGAGTGACATTGCCGTCCGCTGAACGCCTGAACTGGACGAAAGTCATGTGGCGGTGGCGCTTGCTTGAGATGTTTAGCCGTCCAGATGTTTACACCGCCATAATCTGCGGGTACTGTATGTTCCTCAAGCGCAATTTGTTCAATCTCGATGTGAAGGACTCTCATGATCGAACTCAAACATCTGAGAACGCTGCAGGCGTTGCAAAATACCGGCTCGTTGGCCGCTGCCGCCGCTCAGCTTCATCAGACACAATCGGCGTTATCGCATCAGTTCAGCGATCTGGAACAGCGGCTGGGCTTTCGCCTGTTTGTGCGCAAGAGCCAGCCGTTGCGGTTTACGCCGCAGGGGGAAATCATGCTGCAGTTGGCCGAGCAGATTTTGCCGCAGATTCAGCAGGCGTTGCAGGCATGCCACGAGCCGCATCAGACCACGTTACGCATCGCCATTGAGTGCCACAGCTGCATTCAGTGGCTAACGCCAGCCCTCAATAATTTCCGCCAGAGCTGGCCGCAAGTGGTGGTCGATTTTAAATCGGGCGTGACTTTTGATCCCCAGCCCGCCCTGCAACAGGGCGAACTGGATGTGGTGTTGACCTCCGATATCCTGCCGCGCAGCGGTTTGTTCTATACGCCGATGTTTGATTTTGAGGTACGTCTGGTGCTGGCCCCGGACCATCCGCTGGCGAAGCTGGAACATATCTCGCCGGAAGATTTGGCCGATGAGGTACTGATGATCTATCCGGTGCAGCGTCAGCGTCTCGATATCTGGCGTCATTTCCTGCAGCCTGCAGGCATCAGCCCGGCGCTGAAGAGTGTGGATAATACGCTGTTGCTGATTCAGATGGTGTCAGCACAGATGGGTATTGCGGCCCTTCCGCATTGGGTGGTGGAGAGTTTTGAAAAGCAGGGTCTGGTGGTGACCAAGACATTGGGTGAGGGTTTGTGGAGCCGTTTATATGCCGCCGTGCGCGATGGTGAGCAGCGTCAGCCGGTGTTAGAAGCCTTTGTGCGCTTCGCCCGCCAGCACGCCTGTGACCATCTGCCGTTTGTACGTGATGCCGCTCGCCCGGGTTCATTGCAGTCAATTTCTTGATCATCCCACGGGCGACCTGTGTCGCCCGTGCTGTTATCCCTGCCCGGCCTGCTCTATAATGCGCCGCCTCAATCCGCGACCAAGAGAGTTTCACCATGACGAGTAACGATGTTCTGCGCAGCGTGCGCTATATGCTTGATTTGAGCGATAGCAAAGTGGTGGAGATTTTTGCCTTAGCGGGCAGTGAAGTGCCGCTGGAGGATGTGCAGGCGTGGATGAAGAAGGATGAAGACGCGGCATTCCGTAAGCTGCCGGACGTGCTGATGGGCTATTTCCTCAACGGTTTGATTTTCTTCCGTCGCGGTAAGAGTGAAGATGCACCAGCGCCGTCAGTCGAACGTCGTATGAATAACAATATTTTCATCAAGAAGCTGCGTATCGCCTTTGCGCTGAAGACCACGGATATTCCGGTGGTGCTGGAGAAGGCAAACTTTAAGATTTCCCAGGCGGAAGTCGGTGCGATTTTCCGCAATCCGGATCATAAAAACTACCGCGAGTGCGGTGACCAGATTCTGCGTAACTTTTTGAAGGGATTGACGATGATGAATCGTCCTGCGGCGCCCGCGAAAAAGCCCTGATGGCTTTGTGTTAGTGCTCAGTCGGGAAAGGGCTGATTGCTATGTGTTAGTGCTCAGTCAGGGATAGCATGGCAGATCGCAAAAGAAGCCCACATCCCTGTGGATCGGCCTCGCCATCCATAGCTCGGACGCTTTACTCCTCTGCCACGCTATCCCTTCCCTTTAGCTTTGAGCGTCGCTTTGATACCAGGTCAGATGCAGGCCGCTCCGATCATGAAGGAATCTCACTTCCCTGTTGATCGGCCTGTCTCTTCACTCTGGCTCAGGTGCTACTTTTTACTAACACCTCATACAGCGAAGCCAGAGCAAAGCAAAGAGCGTCTTAGCAGTTCAGCTAATTAGGCATCGCTTTTAGCGACATGCCCCACTACCCAACGCTTGTGCACGTATAGTGAAGCGAAAATGACGATCGCCCCGGCAATAAAGCTCGGCCAGTGCGGTTTTTCCTGCCAGATCGCCAGATTCACCAGCAAGCCCGCCGGCACGTGCATGTTGTTCATGATGCCCAGCGTACCGGCATCGACCTGCGTCGCACCGTAGTTCCACATAAAGTAGCCCAGCCCGGAAGCCGCCACGCCCAGCCACACCAGAATGCCCCACTGCAGTGAGGTGGTTGGCAGTTTGTTCGGGTTACCCCACAGGCTCCACGCAATGATGGCGATGATCACCGCGCCAAGATAGAACCAAGAGAAGGCCGTGTGTTGCGGCATTGGGCGGGTTTCCTGCAAGCGCTTGTAGCCAACCATACCAATGGCGAAGCAGATGTTAGCCGCCTGAACCAGCAGCAAACCGAACCAGAAATGATCGCTGACTTTGTCATAGCGAATGATGGCCGCACCGGCTACCGCCAACAGCGCGCTGAAGGCATAGCCTATTCGCAGCCGACGTCTGCTGAGCAAATCGTAAATCAACGTGACGTAGAGCGGCGTCATCACGGTAAACAACAGGAATTCTGTCACGCTCAGGTAGGTATAAGCCTCAAAACTCAGCAGATACATGATGCCGAGTTGCAGCATCCCCACCAGCATATACAGCAGGATGGTTGAGGCGCGATAGCCCTTCCAGCGCAGGAAGGGCAAAAAAACGAGCGCAGCCAACCCAAGGCGCATTAGTACAGAGAACCAGGAGTCAACCTGGCCCGCAAGGTATTCCCCTATCAAACTAAAGGAAAAAGCCCACAAAATGGTGGTAACGATCAGTAACAGCACGGTATTGATCCCAAAATGAACAGTGGCGCTAGTGTAAACAAACTGTCGTGGACGGGCTGAAATATCTGGTTGACGAGTGGTCAAATTAAAATCAAACAAATCGCCGTATCCCCGTCACTCATTAAGATAAGGCCCACTGCTGAAATCAGGTTGCTGGTTGCAGATGCAGTGAATCTGATTCGACACGGCAACGGATTCCCCTTACAAACCCAAAAGCCCCGACGCTTCATGCGCGAATACCAACATTTCCTGGTTTATATCGCTCTTTAATGTCATCAAACTGTAACAATTGTGTCACACATCACAGTAACGTAGCGTAACCATCACTATCCTTTGCGCGAAATGGAACTTTGGTTTTGTTGTTACGCCAGAGGGCATTTGACCCAACCTGCTGGGAATTTATAAAAATATTGCGCCCTGGAGGGCCACCTTCATGTTAAGTATCTTCAAACCGGCACCGCATCAGCCGCAAGTCGCTGACGATCGTGTCGATCCGCTCTATCGTCGGCTACGCTGGCAAATCTTCATCGGCATTTTCTTTGGCTATGCCGCCTATTACCTGGTCCGTAAAAACTTTGCGCTGGCGATGCCCTATTTGGTTGAGCAAGGCTTTTCGCGTGGCGATCTTGGCTTTGCGCTGTCCGGAATCTCCATCGCCTACGGTTTTTCCAAGTTCATCATGGGTTCCGTCTCTGACCGTTCAAACCCGCGTGTCTTTTTACCTGCCGGACTGATTCTGGCCGCTGCGGTGATGCTGTTTATGGGCTTTGTACCCTGGGCCACCTCCAGCATCATGGTGATGTTTGTGCTGCTGTTCCTGTGCGGTTGGTTCCAGGGTATGGGCTGGCCACCGTGCGGGCGCACCATGGTGCACTGGTGGTCACAGAAGGAGCGTGGCGGGATTGTCTCGGTGTGGAACTGCGCCCATAACGTGGGCGGTGGTATTCCACCCTTGCTGTTCCTGCTGGGTATGGCGTGGTTTAACGACTGGAAAGCCGCGCTCTATATGCCGGCGTTTGGTGCCATCCTCATCGCGATTATTGCCTTTGCTCTGATGCGCGATACGCCGCAGTCTTGTGGTTTGCCGCCGATTGAGGCGTACAAGAATGATTATCCGCCAGACTACAGCGAGGATCATGAGGAGGAGTTGACGGCGAAGCAGATTTTTATGCAGTACATCCTGCCTAATAAGCTGCTGTGGTATATCGCGCTGGCCAACGTGTTCGTTTACCTGCTGCGCTACGGCATTCTCGACTGGTCACCGACCTACCTGAAAGAGGTGAAGCATTTCACGCTGGATAAATCTTCGTGGGCTTACTTCTTCTATGAATATGCGGGCATTCCCGGCACCTTGCTGTGCGGCTGGATGTCGGACAAGGTGTTCAGAGGCAATCGTGGCGCCACCGGCGTGTTCTTTATGACGCTGGTAACCATCGCGACGGTGGTGTACTGGCTTAACCCACCCGGCAATCCAGGTCTCGATATGCTGTGCATGATCGTCATTGGCTTCCTGATCTACGGCCCGGTGATGCTGATTGGTCTGCATGCGCTGGAGTTAGCGCCGAAGAAAGCGGCCGGCACGGCAGCAGGCTTTACCGGTTTGTTTGGTTATCTCGGCGGTTCAGTGGCAGCCAGTGCGATTGTCGGTTACACCGTGGATTACTTCGGCTGGGATGGTGGATTCATGGTGATGATTGCCGGATCGGTGTTGGCGGTGATTTTGTTGCTGCTCACCATGGTCAGCGAGCATAAACATAAGAAACAGATGGCATAACAAAAATGGGCCAGTATCACCGGCCCATTTTTTTTAAGCAAGGAACAACTTACGTAGCGTATGCGGCACCGCATCTTCAGCGTTGCTGCCAATCACTTCCAGCGTCGGCAAGGTATCTTTCAGGCGCTGCTGCGCATTACGCATGATGCAGCCTTTACCCGCCATACTCAGCATTTCCACGTCATTCATGCCATCACCAAAAGCGATGCACTCTTTCAATGAGAAGCCAAGCTGCTTTGATACCGCCTCCAGCGCGTGACCTTTGGATACGCCACCCGCCATCACTTCCAGACAGGTCGGCAGTGAGAAGCTGACGTTAACGCGATCGCCCCAGCGCGCTTCGATCGCTAGCTCCAGCGGCACCAGACGTTCAGGATCGTCGCAGGTAAAGAACACCTTGCTGATGCCGTCGGTTTCAAGCATGCCCGGCTGATAAACCTGATAGTTAAACACCGACTCACGGAAGTAGTCCTGCTCCTCCGGGCGATGGCGGCTCATATACCACTCATCGTCACGATACACGTGCGTCAGGATATGTTCATCGTGGTACTGCAGACCGTAAAGCTCGCTGGCGATGTCGGCGTCGAGGTTATGGCTAAACACCAGTTCACCGTCTGCGTTGTGTACGCGGGCCCCGTTGGAAGTAATCATGTACGCCGGAATGCCAAGGTTATCGCGCATCTGGCCTACGTCGATATAGTGGCGGCCGGTGGCGAAAACGAAGTGGACATCTTGCGCCACCAGTTCCTGCAGCGTGGTACGGGCAAAAGGTGTCAGGCGGTGTTCCGGTGAGAGCAGCGTGCCATCCAGGTCGGATGCGACGATGTGGTACATGTAAACCTCTGGTATTGATGTCGGAAAATGAGTTAAACGTGGCGCTCGAAAAAATCGACCACCAGGTTGAGCGCTTCAGCGCGCATGGCGTCTGTTTCGAACAAAATCTCGTGACGCGCGCCTTGAATCACATACGGCACGGTGCCTTCGCAGGGATGTCCCGCCTCAGCCATCGCCGTACAAAAAATATCTTGCGAGCGGTTATCCACCACATCGTCTTCACTGGCCTGCAATACCAGGGAAGGCGTGGTGATTTTCGCCGCCTGGCTGATGATACTGCGTCCGGCATGCACGCCTTCGCGCACCCAATGATAGGTTGGGCCACCGACGCGCAGCCCCGGATCGTCCGCGTAAAAACGCAGGTTGCGCCGATAGCGCTCCCGGCTGTGCGTCAGGCGATTAATGCCAAACGGGCTGGCGCGCCAGCGGCCGGTGCCAAGCGCATAGCGTTCGCGAATCGCCGGCAGTTTTTCCGCCCAGTCCAAAATCGGGTGAGCCATCCAGTCAGGCAACGGCAGCACAATGCCAAACATCGGTGCCGAAAATACCGCGGCATGGAACGCCTGCGGCTGACGCGCCAGAAACAGCGCTAAAATCGCGCCGCCCATCGAATGCGCCAGCACGTAGCGTTGCTGATAATGGTTGCTGACCATCTCTTTCAGATACAGCGTTTCTAAGTCGTCGACATAGTGGCTGAACTCCACCACATGGCCGCGATGCGAATCCGCCAGCAAGCGATCGGAGCGGCCCTGCCCGCGATGGTCAATAATCACCACGTCATAGCCGCAGTGGAACAGATCGTAAGCCAGTTCCGGGTATTTGATATAGCTTTCGATGCGGCCAGGAACAATCAGGATGACACGGCGATGTTGCGGTGAGGTGAAACGAACATAGCGAATCTTCAGGTTACCGACGCCGGTGAATTCGCACTCTTCACGACGACGCCAGAAGTCGAGCAGCGGACCGGTAGCAAAGGCGGAAAAGCCTTTCTCTCGCCCGAGCCAACGCTGTTTGTGATGCTGCATCCGTCCCCCTGAAAAAAAGCCTCATCGCGCGTCTGTACGCCATAGCGCACCGCGATATTCTGGCGTATTGTGTCACACTTCGTTCACTTCAGGGAATGTCACACATGACCATTGAATGGTGGTTAACCTACCTGTTGACCACAACTATCCTCAGCCTTTCACCCGGTTCCGGTGCCATCAACACCATGAGCACCGGCATTAGCCATGGCTATCGCGGCGCGGCGGCTTCCATCACTGGCTTACAGCTTGGGCTGGCGATTCACATTGTGCTGGTGGGTGCCGGTTTGGGTGCGCTATTTTCACAATCGATCATGGCGTTTGAAGTGCTGAAGTGGGCAGGCGCCGCCTATTTGGTGTGGCTGGGCATTCAGCAGTGGCGTTCCGCAGGCGGTATTGATCTGGATGCCGTGGCAAAAGCGATGCCGCGTCGTCGCCTGTTCAAACGCGCCATTCTGGTGAATCTCACCAATCCGAAAAGCATCGTGTTTCTCGCCGCGCTTTTCCCGCAGTTTATTCAGCCACACCAGCCGCAGTTGATGCAGTATCTGGTGCTCGGTGTCACCACCATCGTGGTCGATATTATCGTGATGATTGGTTACGCCACGCTGGCAACCCGTATTGCGGGCTGGATTAAAGGGCCAAAACAGATGAAGCTGATGAACCGCACCTTCGGTGGCTTGTTTATGGCCGTCGGAGCCTTGCTGGCAAGTGCGCGCAGAATCGCGTAAGAGGCTTTAAAAAACCGCGGCACCGAGGTGATAACCGTCAGTGCCGCAGCTATTTCAAGGTAGTCAGTGCGCAAGTTCTAATGCACAGATGCTGAACGTAAAGCACGCGAGCGCTGCCCGGTGGCGAAATGGCAAGTAAACCCGATTTAACGCGAGATAATCAGGTGAATGCCGAATCCGGCAAACAGCACACCCGCCATCCCATCGACCCACTTCGCCATACGCTGATACTTATCACGCATCCACGGTAGTGCAAAAATCGCCGCGACCAGCGTGAACCAGGCAAAGGTCTCACCGATAATCAGCAGGAATAACCCCCAACGCTCCATCGCGCCCACATCATTACCCACAAACAGCGAGAACACGCTGCCGAAATAGATAATCGCTTTCGGGTTCGACAGATTAGTCAGAAAACCTTTCAGGAAACTCATGCCTTTTTTTGGCAGCTCCACCACCGGCGCATCAACCTGCGGGGCTTTATGCTGCTGACGTGCCGAGCGCAGGAGTTGCCAACCCATCCACAGCAGGTACAAACCACCGCCCACCATGATGATTTCATGCAGCCAGGCCATTTTTTGCAGGATCAGATGCAGCCCCATCAGCGCCACACTGGCCCAGATCACGATTCCCAGCGTGATGCCCAACACGCCCATCATCGCCTCTTTACGTGAACGGCTGGCCGCCGTTTGCGACACAAAGAAGAAGTCCGGGCCGGGACTCATCAGCGCAACCAAATGCACCAGCGCGACGGTGGCGAATAACATCAACATGGTTTCTTTCCTTTACTCTTCATCGACATGTTCTTTGATCATCACCAGGAACGGTTTACCAAAACGTTCCAGCTTGCGATGACCGACACCGTTCACGCTCAGCATTTCTGACGCGGTAATCGGCATTTGCTCCGCCATCTCAATCAATGTGGCATCGTTAAACACCACGTAAGGCGGAATGTTGGATTCGTCGGCAATCGCCTTACGCAATTTACGCAGTTTGCCAAATAGCGTGCGATCGTAATTGCCGCTGTGCACTTTCGGCGAGCTGCTGCGGCTCTTCACCGTGACGATACGCGGCACCGCCAGCATCAATGGCACTTCGGCACGCAATACCGGACGCGCCGCTTCCGTTAGCTGTAAAGCGGAGTGCATGGCGATATTTTGCGTCACCATACCAAGATGGATCAGCTGACGCAGCACGCTGACCCAATGCTCCTGGCTCTGCTCACGACCAATGCCGTACACCGGCAATTTGTCGTGCCCGTTATCGCGAACGCGATGGTTAGTGGAACCGCGCAGCACGTCGACAATATAGCCCATACCAAAGCGCTGGCCGGTACGATAGATGCTGGAAAGCGCCTTCTGCGCCTCCACCAAACCATCATAGCGACGCGGAGGATCAAGGCAGATATCGCAGTTGCCGCACTGCTGCTGACGCCCTTCACCAAAGTAGTTGAGCAGCACTAAACGACGGCAGGTTTGCGCTTCGGCAAACGCGCCCATCGCATTGAGCTTGTGACGCTCAATATCCTGTAACGGGCCGGGCGCCTTCTCCTCCAGACATTTACGGAGCCACGCCATATCCGCCGGATCGTAAAGCATCATCGCTTCTGCGGGCAGGCCATCACGCCCGGCGCGGCCGGTTTCCTGATAGTAGGATTCGATATTGCGCGGAATATCGAAGTGCACCACGAAACGCACGTTAGGCTTGTTGATGCCCATACCAAATGCCACAGTGGCGACCACAATTTGCAAATCATCACGCTGGAAGGCTTCCTGCACGTGCGCACGCTGAGCGCTGTCGATACCGGCGTGATACGCGCCGACACTCAGCCCACGGCTTTGCAGACGCGCAGCCGTGTCTTCCACCTTGGCACGGCTGTTACAGTAAATGATGCCGCTCTTACCGCGCTGCTCTTGCACATAGCGCAACAGCTGATCGGTGGGTTTGAATTTCTCCACCAGCGTGTAGCGAATATTTGGGCGGTCAAAGCTGCTGATTTGAATCAGCGGATCGTCCATCTGCAACAGATGGGCGATGTCGTTACGCGTGGTTTCATCGGCGGTTGCCGTCAGCGCCATCACCGGCAGATCCGGGAAACGCTGACGCAGTTGACCAATCGAGCCATATTCCGGGCGGAAATCATGGCCCCATTGCGAGATACAGTGCGCCTCATCCACCGCCAACATCACCGGATTCCACTGGTGCAGGCTGTCGAGGAAGTTATCCATCATCAGACGTTCAGGCGCGATATACAGCAGTTTCAGCTTGCCGGTACGGCAATCCGCAAAGACCTGTTGCTGCTGCTCACGCGTTTGCGTCGAGTTAAGACACGCCGCTGCCACGCCGTTGGCCAGCAATTGATCGACCTGATCTTTCATCAGTGAGATCAGCGGTGAAACCACCAGCGTCAACCCTTCGCGCACCAGCGCCGGGATTTGATAGCACAGCGATTTCCCGCCGCCGGTCGGCATCACCACCAGACAATCACGCCCGGCAAGAGCGGTTTCGATGATGGTTTGCTGACCGGGACGAAATTGCTGGTAGCCGAAGGTATCTTGTAATACCTGCTGCGCCAGCATTTCCTGATTAAGCACTGCCGATGTTGCCACGGTAATCCTGTTTTTCTGACTGGTTAGAACAGATCGTTAAGTGTTACGCCCACGCCAAAACGGGTCTGGCGGTGGTTATAGTCGATAAGCGATTCACCATACCCGCTGAACAGCTGGGTGTAAAAGCGCACATGTTCAGAGATAGGATAGCTCCAGGCAAAAGTCGCGCCGCCATAGCCGCTGTTCCAGTTGTAATTACCTTCCACGCTGAAAATACTTTCACCCATTTCATAACCGAGCTTGGCGCGATAGTAGCCCATGTACTTGGTGATGTCGGGGTTATCATCATTATTTTCATTTTCTGGAATTCGATACCAGGGTTTGATTTCCGCGAGGAAGTTACCGTTCTGTGCCATCAGACGCGCATAGACGCGGTTCCAGCTGCGTGAAGTCGGATCGCTGCGGCCGTTCGACTCGTGGTTCAGACCGGTTTCAATATCACGCAGTGTCCAGCCCGCAAAGGTATAATCCGTTGCCCAGCCGAGGAAAATCTGCGGTTCATAGTTGGTTTCACGGAACGGCGATGAGGCTCCACGGTTAGAGAGCTGCCACCACGAACGTTGGGTATAGGATGCGGCCAATACCGAATTATCACCCAGAATGCCACGCCACAGCGGGAACGCCAGGCTGAGCTGGAATTTTACTTCATCGTTTTTTGCTTTGTCTGCCCAGTTGTACGAAGAGATCGCCTCTTTGTTCATGTCGCTGGTGTAGGTGTAGAGCAAATAGTTGTTTTCGTAAGGATAAAGCACGAACGGGTTATCGTGTTTCTCCAACAGGTTCGCAATAATACTGCCCTTCACTGCCGGGGCGTCATGCACCTCTTTTATGGTGGCTTCATCAGCCTGTGCCAGCGCAGGTATCATCAAAGCTGCGGTCAGCAACGCGTATAGCTTACGCATAACATTCTCCAGGGAACTGCGTGTTGTCATTATTAGGCCCATGTTCAAAAAGCACGCCATTCTACACGCAAAGAGACAGGTTGATCAGTGCCGATTTCTGAAACTGGAAAGCCGCGCGAACGCGGCATAATATACACAACTCTTTAACATCTTAAGGCAGAAAACATGTCATCCCCGTTGCTGTCACAGCAGGAAGCTCGCCGACTGATTGGCGAAATCTTTGTTTATCACATGCCCTTCAACCAGGCGCTGGGTTTAGAGCTGGATCGACTCGAAGCGGATTACGCCGAGTTGGGCTTTGCCAACAAAACCATGCTGGTTGGCAATGCTGCCCAAAATATTTTGCACGGTGGCGTGATTGCATCAGTGCTGGATGTCGCTGCCGGGCTGGTGTGCGTCAGTCATGCACTGTCGCGTCAGGAGAGCACCAGCGAAGAGGAACTGCGTCAGCGTCTGTCGCGCATGGGCACTATCGATATGCGCGTTGATTATTTACGTCCCGGACGCGGCGATCGCTTTGTCGCCACCAGCAGCCTGCTACGCGCCGGCAATAAAGTGGCGGTAGCGCGAGTGGAACTGCACAACCAGCAGGGCGATTATATCGCCACAGCAACCGCCACCTATTTGATTGGCTAGTTACCTTTTTTGGAAAGCATGATGGATACGCAACAAACGCGTCAGGGCATTGGCTATGCGCTCGGCGCTTATTTTATCTGGGGCATTGCGCCAGCCTACTTCAAGCTGGTGAAAGAAGTCCCGCCAACAGAAATCATGACGCATCGCGTGATTTGGTCGGCACTGTTTATGCTGGTACTGATTACCCTGAGCCGGAGCTGGCAGCAGGTGCGCACGGTGCTCGCTCAGCCAAAGAAAGTGCTGTTGCTGGCCGTCACTGCCGTCACCATTGGCGGCAACTGGCTGCTGTTTATCTGGGCAGTGAATAATCAGCACATGCTGGAAGCCAGCCTCGGCTACTTTATCAACCCGCTGATCAACGTAGTGTTTGGCATGCTGTTCCTGCGCGAGCGCTTCCGCCGCTTGCAGTGGCTGGCGGTGTTGCTGGCAACGATTGGCGTACTGGTGCAGCTGTGGCAATTTGGCTCGCTGCCGATTATTGGCCTGGGGCTGGCGCTGAGTTTTGCCGTCTACGGTCTGCTGAGGAAAAAAATCCAGGTGGATGCGCAAAGCGGCATGCTGATCGAGACCGCATGGTTATTCCCGCTGGCGGCAATCTATTTGTTTGGCTTTGCTGACAGCGCCACCAGCCACCTCAGCGTCAATCCAATGAGCCTCAATTTCAAGCTGATCGCGGCGGGCATCGTCACCACGATTCCGCTGATGCTGTTTGCCGCCGCCTGTGCGCGTCTGCGTTTGTCGACCGTGGGCTTTTTCCAATACATCGGTCCCACGTTGATGTTCCTTTTGGCCGTGCTGTTCTACGGCGAGAGCCTGACGCCGGACAAGATGGTCACCTTCGGCTTTATCTGGCTGGCACTCGCCGTATTTATCGTTGATGCAATCGCGTTCTCAGCTCGCACCCGCGTGCGCGTAGCGTGAGATAAAGCGCGCGATAGCCGGGCCGGTCAGCAGGATGGTGAACAGGCGTAAGGTCTGCAACGCCATCACAAACGCGATATCGACCCGGCTGCCCGCCGCAATAATCGCCACGGTATCCAGCCCGCCCGGGCTGGTTGCCAGATACGCCGTCATCAGATCGACGTGCAGCACCTGCGTCAGCATCCACGCCAATCCACCACACAGCAGCATCAAGCCGAAAATCGACACCAGCATTTGCGGAAGGGTGCGCAGCGCCAGCAGGAAGATCGGGCGCGTAAAGCGCAAACCCACGCTCCAGCCAATCAACGCATAGGCCAGCGCCAGCAACCACTCCGGCACCTGCAAAGTGGCGACATCGGTGCCGTGGAGCGTCGCACCAATCAGCGCGGGCAGCAGCAGCGCACCCGAAGGGATACGCAGTTTTTGTCCCAGCCAGGCGCCCGCGAACATCACCACCAATGTCAGGATGAAGCTGCTTTGTAAGGCAGGGAACCATACCAGCTCCACTGCACCACCGTTGGTGCCCAGCCCAATGCGCGCCACCACTGCCGCTGCAGTCGCCACAAACAGCACGCGAAGATACTGCATAAACGCCACTAAGCGCACGTCCGCACCGAAATCACCGGCCATCGCCACCATCGCAGAAGCGCCGCCGGGAGACGATCCCCACGCACCGGTAGGCCCTGGAAGGTTGCTAAAGCGTACCAGTAGAAAACCTGACAAACCGCTGGCCGCCAGCGTAAGCACCAACACCGCCAGCACCACCGGCCAATCCGCTAACAGCGGTGAGAGAATAGCCGGTGAGAGTGTTTGCCCGATCATGCAACCCAACACCGCTTGTGCGAGCACAAACAAACGTTTGTCGATGCGTACGGTGGCGCCAGAAAGGCCCATGACGGTTCCGACGATCATCGGACCTAACAGCAGTGCAGCAGGAAGGTGAAACAGCTGGAGAATGATCCCCAGTACTAACGAAGCAATCAGCAGAATGGTCCACTGCTGTCGCAAAGAAAAACGCGCCATAGGGTGGAAATCAGAAAGTGAGAAGTGACAACAGCCTACGCAGAATTGTGATGCAGCGCCAGTTTAAAGGGCCGCAAATGCGGCCCCGAAAGCGTTACAACCAGTTTTTCCGTTTGAAATAGAGGTACGGCGCCAGACCGGCAAGGATCATCAGCGTAATCGCGCCAGGATAACCAAAACTCCATTTCAGCTCAGGCATAAACTCGAAGTTCATCCCGTAGCTGGATGCCACTAGCGTGGGTGGCAGGAACACCACCGACACCACTGAGAAGATCTTAATGATGCGGTTCTGCTCGATGTTGATAAAGCCCATCGCCGCCTGCATCAGGAAGTTGACCTTCTGGAACAGCGATTCGTTATGCGGCAGCAGGGATTCGATATCGCGCAGGATCTCACGCGCCTGCTCCAGCTGATTGCCTGGCAGACGGGCTTTACGCACCAGGAAGTTAAGCGCGCGTTGGGTATCCATCAGACACAAACGCACTTTCCAGCCGATATCCTCCAGCTCCGCCAGACGCGACAGCGCCTGATCGTACTCTTCGCCCTGTTGCCCTTCCATGATCACGCGGCTGAGTTTTTCCAGCGCGCTGTAGATGTTCTCGATCTCATCCGCCAGCTGTTCGATTTTCGTCTCAAACAGATCCAGCAACAGCTCGTAGGCGTTGCCATCGGTCAGCGTCTGGTTGCGCGCACGCATACGATACAGACGAAAAGCCGGCAGCTCGCGCTCGCGTAATGTATAGAGGCGATCTTCACGGATGGTGAATGCCACGGTGGAGTTGCCAGCGTGATCTTCCGCATCTTCAAAGAAGAAGAAGGAGTGAATGTGCAGACCATCTTCATCTTCGAAGAAACGTGCGGAGGCCTCGATGTCTTCCAGCTCCGGACGCGTCGCCAGGCTTTGACCCAGCTCGGATTGCACACGATCACGCTCAGTGTCGTCGGGCTCGATGAGATCGACCCACACCGAGGTGTTGAGTGTGTCGTTGTTATCTTCCAGTTCGATGCGCGTCAGGCGATCGCGTTCGAGTTTAAAAGCGCTCAGCATAGCAATACTCCCCATTGCAGACTTAATGGGACAAGGCGGCACACCGTGATGCCGAAGGCAAAACGGGCACGGCAAAGCCTGAACGCGGAAACTTTCGCTTCAAGGGTAAATCAGTGCTGACTCGTGCGACGAGAGTGTAAAGGGAGGTCGCTGATAACCGCTAAGGCTACCCGCGTATAGAGGTAGCCTTAGATGTTATTCCTGTTAAACAGGCGGTTGAGCCAGCATCGACTGGGCGCGTCCAAGGCATTGTCCTCTCATGATAATAGTGCGCGCATGTTACGCTGAGACGAAAAAGTCGTCAAGGTAACGCAACGGCGCTACACCGTTTCCAGACGCGCGTACGCCGCCACCAGCCACTTGATGCCCTGGCCCTGAAATGCCACCTGCAAGCGGCTGTGTTCACCGCTGCCTTCGAGGTTGATGATGGTGCCTTCACCGAATTTGGCATGGCGTACACGCTGGCCCAGCGCGAAACCACTGTCGTTTTCCGTGATTGGCGTGCCCATGCGTTGATGGCTCACCGGACGGCTCACACTGGCGCGCAGACGCACTTCCTCGACGCACTCTTCCGGCAATTCGCCGATGAAGCGCGATGGACGGTGATACACTTCTTTACCATAAAGGCGGCGAGTTTCGGCGTAGGTCAGCGTGAGCTTCTCCATCGCGCGCGTGACGCCAACGTAGGCAAGACGACGCTCCTCTTCCAGACGTCCGCCTTCATCCAGCGACATCTGGCTTGGGAACATGCCCTCTTCCATACCCACGATAAATACCTGAGTGAACTCAAGACCTTTCGCCGAGTGCATGGTCATCAGCTGTACCGCATCCTGCCATTTGTCGGCCTGACCTTCACCGGCCTCCAGCGCCGCATGCGACAGAAACGCCTGTAGCGGCATCAGATCTTCGTCCTCGTCCTGATAGCTGAACTGACGCGTTGCCGTCACCAGCTCCTCTAAGTTTTCGATACGTGCCTGGCCTTTTTCGCCCTTTTCCTGCTCGTACATGATCCACAGGCCGGAATCCTTGATCACGCGATCGGTCTGCACGTGCAGTGGCATATCGGCGGTTTCCGTGGCCAGCGAATCCACCAGCTCGCAGAAGCGCTGCAGCGCGGAAGCCGCACGTCCCGCCAGGGCTTTGTTTTGCAGCAGTTCACGCGTCGCTTGCCACAGCGTTAATTGCTGTTCGCGCGCGGTCTGGCGCACCACATCCAATGTGCGATCGCCCACGCCGCGCACTGGCGTGTTCACCACGCGCTCAAACGCGGCATCGTCATTGCGGTTCGCCATCAGACGCAGATACGCCAGCGCATCTTTGATCTCCTGGCGTTCGAAGAAGCGCATGCCGCCGTAAATGCGGTACGGCATGCTGCCTTGCAACAGCGCTTCTTCCAGCACGCGCGACTGGGCGTTGCTGCGGTAAAGAATAGCGCAATCCTGCAGCGCGTTGCCATTCTCATGCCAGGTTTTGATGCGGTTGACCACAAAGCGCGCTTCATCTAACTCATTGAACGCGCAGTAGAGAGAAATTTTTTCGCCGTCGCTGCCATCAGTCCACAGCTCTTTCCCGAGGCGGCCATTATTATTGGCGATCAGCGTGTTGGCCGCTTTCAGGATGTTATTGGTCGAGCGGTAGTTCTGCTCCAGACGGATGGTTTCTGCGCCAGGGAAATCCTGCAGGAAGCGCTGGATGTTCTCGACCTGCGCGCCACGCCAGCCGTAAATCGACTGATCGTCATCCCCGACGATAATCACACGACCGGTATCGCCCGCCAGCATACGGATCCACGCGTACTGGATGTTGTTGGTATCCTGGAATTCGTCCACCAGCACGTTGCTAAAACGCTCGCGGTAATGATTCAGGATATGCGGCTTGTTCAGCCACAGCTCATGCGCACGCAGCAGCAGTTCGGCAAAATCCACTAAGCCCGCGCGATCGCAAGCCTCCTGATAAGCCTGATAGATGCGCAGCCAGGTTTGTTCAATCGGATTACCGTAGCTTTCGATGTGTTTTGGACGCAGCCCTTCATCTTTTTTGCCGTTGATGTACCACATGCCCTGGCGTGCAGGCCACTGTTTCTCATCAAGGTTCATGGCTTTGATCAGACGCTTGAGCAGGCGCAGCTGATCGTCGCTATCGAGAATCTGGAAATCCTGCGGCAGATTGGCATCAAGATGATGGGCACGCAGTAAACGGTGCGCCAGGCCGTGGAAGGTGCCAATCCACATACCGCCCTGACTGGTGCCGATCAGTTGATCAATACGATGGCGCATCTCTGCCGCCGCTTTGTTGGTAAAGGTCACCGCCATGATCGAGTAAGGCGAGCAATTCTCTACCGACAGCAGCCAGGCAATGCGATGCACCAGCACGCGCGTTTTGCCACTGCCTGCCCCGGCCAGCACCAGCAGATTGCTGCGCGGCGCGGCGACCGCCTCGCGCTGTTTGTCATTCAAGCCGTTAAGCAGATCAGAAACGTCCATAAGCACCGTTTTGCCAAAATAATAAAAGGAGGATTGAGAAATGCGGTTTCTCAGCATTCAGTCAACGCACCATTTGTAGCGGCGCTATTCATCGCAAAATGAAGGGTGCCGCTACGATTTGTGCGTCAGGAAATGCCTGCCATCATCCAGCCATTAGCTGGATGAACATACAGCATTATAGCAGCGAGGTCAGCGATGCCAACTGATGAATTTCGACGTGCGGCAGCAAACGCGCATCATCAATCTTCATCAGATTGCCATCGCGCAGGTTGATCCAGCAGGCTTGCATGCCCGCGTTTATTGAACCGACCACATCGGTGGTGAGATCGTCGCCCACATGAAGAATATGCTCAGGTGCGATGTTCAAACGCTCAGCCGCCAGCTGATACATATCCTGCCACGGCTTAGCACGGCCGTGCGGGCCAGCGCGCAGGGCGAACTGGAAGTAATGGTTGATCCCCAGCTTTTCCGGACAGGCGTTGCCGTTGGTGATCGCCACCAGCGGGACGCGCTCGCCCAGCCACGTTAGCGTTTGATGCGTCTCATCTGGCATCTCGACTTCGCTGCGCCACTGATGGAACACGCCCATCACTTCGCTGGCACCGGCGCGGGCTTCAGCAGCGGATAAGCCGATATTGATCATTGCCAGCTCAACCGAGCGGCGGCGCCACTCAGATACGTCGTGGTAAATTTCCGGCTCACGCGCCAGCAGTTCGTCACGCAGCGCCTGATAATCAGCGGGGGTGAATTCACGCAGTGCCGGATGGAAGGCCTGCAACGCGGCGTGGGATTCGGCGGTGGTTTTACGGATCACCGGATGGTTGTCATACAGCGTATCGTCGAGATCGAATGTGATCGCTTTGATCGGGCCCAGCGGGCGGTAGAACTTCATTCAGACTTTCCTCGTTTAGCACGTGGATGCGCCGCGTCGTACACGGTCGCCAGATGCTGGAAATCGAGATGGGTATAGATTTGCGTGGTCGACAGATTGGCGTGCCCGAGCAGTTCCTGCACTGCACGCAGATCGCCACTCGATTCGAGCAAATGGGTCGCAAAAGAGTGACGCAGTTTATGCGGATGAATATGGTTGGCCACGCCCTGCTTGATGCCCCACTCAGCAAAGCGCTTTTGCACGTTACGCGCTGAAATACGCGTGCCGCGACTGGAAACAAACATCGCATCATCCTGCGGCGCGAAGCTTGCACGCAGTGGCAGCCAGTGTTGCAGCCAGGTCACCGCCGTGCCACCAATCGGCACACGTCGCTCTTTACTGCCTTTCCCCAACACCCACACTTCACCGGCATCGAGATCGACATGACGACAATCCATGCCCACCAGCTCCGACAGACGTAAACCACCGCCGTACATGGTTTCCAGCATCGCTCGGTCGCGCACCGCCAGCGGATCGTTCAGGTCGATCTCCAGCAGCTGGTTAACCTCGTCGACATCCATATTTTTTGGCAGATGACGAGCATTGCGCGGCGTGGAAATGCCTTTGGCTGGATTGGCACTCAGCATGCCCTGACTGACCTGCCAGTCAAGAAAACTGCGCAGCGCCGACATGCGTAACGCCAGGCTGCTGGGCCCTAGTCCGGCACGACGGCTGCGAGCTGCCAGCTGACGAACCTGTGCGGGCTCCAGTTGTGCCCAGGAGACGATCTTCATCTCATCGGCCATCGTAGTCATGGTCTGCAACTGACGAGTGTAATTCTTTTGCGTCAACGGGCTGAGCTGACGTTCGACTTTCAGATAACGCAGAAAGCCCTCAACGGCAGGCTGCAGCGGGCTGACGTCACTCATGCGCGTTCAATCCAGCGAGACAGCAGGTCCGGCAGCATTTGCGCCAGATGCTGTAACAGCAAAGTGCCCATGCCCGCTTGATAGTGCTGTTTGTCACGGCTGCTGAAAATCAGCACGCCAAGCTCGCCGCGTTCGCCCATCAGCGACATCGCCACCGAACCGATGGCTTTCGCCTGTGGCAACAGCAGCAGCAATTCGGGGCCGTTCAGGCTGCCAAGGTAATGATGTTCATCACCAAAGCGTTGAATGCGCAGCGGCTCAAAAGCCTGACGAGAAAGACCCAACTGGGTGAAATCAGAAGGTGCGCCGATGTGCCAATGGTCGTTGAACACCCGCACATTGGCGCCGGCCAGACCCAACTCACGCGCCCAACGGTGCAGACGCGTTAACATTTCCTGCAGGCTGTCCGCCGCGGCAAGATGGCCTTGTAACCCCAGCAGACGATCGAACAGTTGATGGTTGGCCGTAGCCTGCTCCATCAACAGCGTGATTTCCTCTTCCAGCTGCTGGATGTGGTTGCGCTGACGCGCCATATGCCACTCCACCAGCGATACGCTGCCGCGCACCGGATGAGGCACCATCATCTGTTCGACCTGGCGCGCATTGCGAATAAAGAAATCGGGGTTCTGGCGCAGGAAGGCGCTTACCGACTGATCGTCCAGCAAAACCGCGCTGTCGGTTTGCTCTTCGACATTTTTCATAGATGAATAAACCCATCGTAGACGTGTGTGGCTGGGCCGGTCATATGCAGCGGCTGACCTGCCCCTTTCCAGGCGATATGCAAGGTTCCGCCAGGCAAATCAACGCGGACTTTCTCCGCCAGAATGCCCTGCTGAATGCCGCAGGCAACGGCTGCGCAAGCGCCGCTGCCACAGGCCTGGGTTTCACCTGCGCCGCGTTCATACACACGCAGACGGATGTGTTCAGGATTAACCACTTCCATAAAGCCCACGTTGACGCGCTCCGGGAAGCGTTCGTGGCTTTCCAGCAGCGGACCGAGGGTTTCCACGGCGGCCGTTTTCACACTCTCAACCTGAATCACACAGTGTGGGTTGCCCATCGACACGGCGCCAAACATCACGGTCTGCTCAGCAACACGTTGCAGATACAGGCTTTCCGCTTTATTGGCGCGCAGCGGCACCTGCTGCGGATCGAAGTTGGGTTCACCCATGTTGACACGCACCAGCTCATCGCTGGTCACGCTCAGCACCATGCGCCCGGTTTGCGTACTCACGCGAATGTCGCTTTTGTTGGTCAGCCCTTTCAGGCGCACAAAGCGAGCGAAACAGCGCGCGCCGTTGCCGCACTGGGCCACTTCACTGCCATCGGCGTTGAAAATTCGGTAATGAAAATCGAGGTCCGGATCATAAGGCGGTTCGACGATCAGCAGCTGATCGAAACCGATCCCCAGATGCCGATCCGCCAGACGGCGAATCAGTTCCGGCGAAAAAAAGACGTTTTGCGTCACAGCATCCACAACCATGAAATCGTTGCCGAGACCGTGCATTTTAGAGAACTGCATTTTCTGCTCCGCCGGATTACTCATAGAGATTAGTTCGCCTGTGAACCCGATTTGCTGGTGACCAAACCGTTAACGTCAGCATTCTGCGCCGCTTTTTGCTGCTGCTCGGTGACCTGCTGATTTTGTTTAGTCGGCTGATCTTTGGGCGGGAAATACAGCGGTCCTTTCAGGCCACAGCCTGCGAGGCTGACCAGTGCCAGCGCGATACCCAGCTGACTTATCATGTGTCTCATTCTGTCTGCTCTTCCTGTCCTTAAGCCTTGGCTGCTTATCATCGCAGTTGACGTTGTAAAAGCAACAGGAAATACCCGCAAATCCGGGCGCATGTCAGAGGAAAAGCCAATCCCACCGCGCGAACGCGGGCGGGATCAGTGCATTTGGTATCGCGGCTGGAAATCGCCGTTGTCGTTATCGGGTTGCGTCGCGCAGAGCTGCGTCAGCGTCTGGCTGCGGAAAGGAATCACCTGGAAGCGATCGCCCGCGTGCACAATCTGGTAGAACTGCGGCAGGTTGAAGTTAATAAAGCTGGAGCCGTAGGTGAAACGGTCATGCGACGAGGAGTAAAAACGGCTCACGTCACGTACCAGCTCTTCTTTGCTGCCTTCGCAATGGTGATAAACCTCAACGCGATTGGTTTCGTCGAGGATATAAATGTTGAAGCCGCGATCGTCATTGGTGTCTTCGAAGAAGAACTGAATGATACCTTCGCTGGCATAGCCATTCACCACCGGCGGCAATGGCGTCTGATTCGATTCCACTTTGATCGACAAACCGTGCAGCTTGTTGTTGGAAATCGCGCCGTAGAACTCCACCGCATTTTCCAGTTTCTGCACCGAGACGCTCATGCGCTCGAAGAACAAGCCCCACGTCTGGCCCGCCATGCGCAGCGCTTTAAAGCGGCCAGGCTCCTGACGGGTACTCGACAGGCGCAGCTCAATACACTCAGACACCAGCTGCTGTACGCGGGTACGAATCAAACCGCGCAGGTGCTGGCTGTAGCAGAACACTTCCACCGTATCCGGCGGTGCGGCATCCTGATGCATTTTGCCGAGAATGGTTTTCAGCGCTTCGATCATCGCCTGCTCACCGCTGAAGTGCAGCGTACGCACTTCATTCCATGAGTTGCGGTACAGCAGATCAATGCTGCCAATCAGGCACTGTTGCTGCTGACCGAAGCTGAACACATCCAGCTTGCGGAAATCAAAGTGCACCACCTGATTGCGGAAGGCGGAGGTCGGATCGTGTTCGAGGTTAACGATAATCGCCAGATGACGGATTTCGCACGGACTGTATAACGCTTTTGGCGTCGGTGCAGGCACACGCAGCGGGAAGTGGCTCGACACATCGTTCACCAATTCCTGCAAACGTGGCAGATCGCAGAATTCGTTGCCCTTCATGTGCAGACGCGTTTTGCTGGTCAGTAAACCGTTGAACCACGCCCACGCCACTAACTTGTTCAGGTAGCGGTTAAATTCCAGCGGCTGATGGCTGATGATCGAACTCATGTCCGGCGACTGGTTGTAAAGATACCAACCCGCACGATTAGCGCGGCCTTCCGGCACATGAATGAAGGTCAGATTATCTTCCGACAGATCTGGCGAAATCTGTGGGTTCAC
The DNA here is from genome assembly GCF_056678875.1 of Pantoea folii. Lineage (NCBI taxonomy): Bacteria > Pseudomonadati > Pseudomonadota > Gammaproteobacteria > Enterobacterales > Erwiniaceae > Pantoea > Pantoea folii. The sequence continues at coordinate 46,147 of NZ_JBWXON010000029.1, forward strand.
CAGCGTCACTTTACCCGGCAGCGCTTCAAACGCGGCATACAGTTTACGCGTCAGCACGCCGATGTCCTGCGGGCTGGCACTGACGCTTAAATTGTTACGACGGGCAAAACGGATCAGGTTGCGATAGCTCTGCATCATCGCATCCAGCAGCTCGTTGTGTGCTTCACGCACACGTTCGATTTTCCACTGGGCGCGGTTATCCAGCACTGCAAGTTTCTCTTCATCCCAGCCCCACTCTTTCACCAGCTGCGAAAGAATCTCGCGACGCCAGCCTGAGCGGTGATGATGGTGATCGTCGCTCGAGAGCTTCTCGCACACTTTCAAATAGAAACATCGACGCACCAGATCGAGGCGCGCCATGTCATCGACGCTGGTCAGATAGCGCGTCACGCGCTCCAGCATCATGCAATAGGGGTCGAGGCCGAAGCAGACGATTTCGCCATCGTGCAGGCGCTGTTTGATATCCATCGCCAGCAGTTGCGTGTTCGGGTATTCCCAGCTGTACGCTTCTAACAGCAGGGTTTTCAGCACCGCTTTGTAGGGTGAATCGATGCTTTTATACAGCTGCCACAAGCTGGCGCCGAAGTACTCTTCGGCTGACAGCGTGCCGAGGCCGCCGAGATCCAGCCATTCATTCGGCGTCAACACGCCTTGTGAATAGAGTGACATCACGTAATCGTCGTAATGCTGCTCTTCTTCGCCAGGCACCATGTTCCATAGGATGCGTTTGCCCGCCATGCGCACAGCGGTACGGTAAAACTCATCCAGCAGCAAAATATGTTGGGTCGAACCGCAGTCTTCGCCACCGAGGCTGCCGCTCTCATTGTGACGGAAGCGGTTCTCGTCGATCAGGAAGAAACTGACTTCCACACCCATCGACACACACCATTTCTGTAACAGCGTACACTTGCGCTGCAGATTGAGGCGTTCTTCATTATCTAACCAGGATTGGTGACACACCCAGATGTCGAGATCGGACACGCTGTTCTGACCGACGGACGAGGTACTGCCCATCGAATAGATGCCGGTAATCGGACGCTCGCCTTTGACGGCAGTGCTGAGATCCAGAGACTGATCGCCTGCCAACTGTTGCAACAGATGCTGTTGGTTTTCATCAGGCGTGAAGAAGCTGACGCCGTGGGGAACGCTACCGTCAAGGTAGCCCGGCATCAGCGGGTGATGATAGTGCAGTAATGTTGGCAGCAGACTGTAGACTTGCTGGAAGGCAGGTCCCATAGCAGCCAGTGCGCGATCAACGCGCAGCTGGTTAATTGCATCCAGTCTCTGTTTCAGTGTCTCAATGTAGAGGTACAAGACGTTTCGCCTGATTGTCCCAGTGTTAAGCACCCTGTTTCCAAAACCTGCCGCTTAATAATAAAGATGTTGGGCAAATTATTGCTGGAAACGTGATCAATCTAACACCTGGAGGATTGACCGTAAAGAAAGTTGCGCTACATGACAGTTTAGCACGTTCCCCATGTAGCCCTGCTTTTTCGGACTTAGACGTCAGAAAATGACGCAATAATGCGTAACAACTGACATCGAGGCCTTTTCAATCCGTTGAAACTGACAGCATTCCCCTATCAATGATAGGATAATCGATGAACGATCAAAATGGTTAACAGCATGTTAAACAAAATTTTCAGAATTGCTACCAGACAAAGTCCCCTTGCTTTATGGCAGGCACAATATGTCCAACAACGCCTGATGGCAGCACATCCGGGCGTGCAGGTTGAGCTGGTGCCGATGGTCACTAAAGGCGACATCATTCTCGATACGCCGCTGGCTAAAGTCGGTGGAAAAGGCCTGTTTGTCAAAGAGCTTGAACTGGCAATGCTGGAAAACCGTGCCGATCTTGCGGTGCACTCCATGAAGGATGTGCCGGTGGATTTCCCGGAAGGCCTGGGCCTCGTCACCATCTGCGAGCGTGAAGACCCGCGTGATGCCTTCGTTTCCAATCTTTATAACAGTATTGATGAACTGCCACAGGGCGCGATTGTGGGGACGTCCAGTCTGCGTCGTCAGTGTCAGCTCAGCGCGCGTCGTCCCGATCTGATCATCCGTTCGTTACGCGGGAACGTGGGCACCCGTTTAGGTAAGCTGGATGCCGGAGAATATGACGCCATTATTCTGGCCGCGGCAGGCCTGAAGCGCTTGAACCTCGACGACCGCATTCGTCAGGCGATGCCCGCTGAAATCTCGCTGCCCGCCGTGGGCCAGGGCGCCGTCGGCATCGAATGTCGCCTTGATGATCACGAACTGATTACCTTATTGCAGGCGCTGAATCACGACGACACCGATGTTTGTGTGCGCGCTGAACGCGCGATGAACACACGCCTCGAAGGCGGTTGTCAGGTACCGATCGGCAGCTTCGCCGTGCTGGAAGATAATCAGCTATGGTTACGTGGCTTAGTCGGCTCACCGGATGGCCAGCAAATGGTGGTAGGTGAACGCCGTGGTCCGCGCGAAAACGCCGTGCAAATGGGGATTTCCCTTGCAGAAGAGCTGCTGGATGGCGGCGCCCGCGACATTCTGCGCGACGTTTATCAGGGGCAAACACCCGCATGACCATTCTCGTGACCCGCCCGGAACCCGCTGCCAGTGAACTGGTTTCGCGTCTGCGAACCCAGGGAAAACTGGCGTGGACTCTACCGCTGATTGAATTCACGCCGGGTCGCGATCTGCAACAATTGCCGCAAAAACTGGCGGCTTTACGGCCGGGCGATCTGGTGTTTCTGCTGTCACAGCAGGTGGTGCTGTTTGCCCATCCAGCGCTACAGCAGAGTGCCCTCACCTGGCCCAAAACACTCGACTACTATGCGATAGGGCGCAGCACCGCGCTGGCACTGCATACCGTCAGTCATCTGAAAGTAGACTATCCTCATGCGCGGGAGACCAGCGAAGAGTTAGTGCGCCTCAACCGTCTGCAGCAGGTAAAAGGCAAGCGTGCGCTGATTTTGCGCGGCAGCCCAGGCCGTGAGTTACTGGCTGAAACCCTGCTGGAACGCGGCGCCGAGGTGGAATACTGCGAGTGCTATCAACGGTGTGAAAAGTATTATGAGGGCGCGATTGAGGGTCGTCGCTGGCGCGATCGCGGAATTACCACGCTGGTGGTCACCAGCGGTGAGATGTTACAACAACTGTTTGCACTGTTTCCGCCAATCGATCGTCGGGAATGGTTATTGCACTGTCGACTGGTGGTCGTCAGTGAACGTTTGGCTACTCAGGCCGCCGAATTAGGCTGGCAGGATATTGAGGTAGCCGATGGTGCTGATAACGATGCGCTGCTGCGCGCGTTACGCTGAACTTAACAATGGGATGAGCCATAATGACGGAACAAAAAGCCTCCTCCGCCATGGTTGAAGAAACCACCCCTGCGGACACTTCCCCCACGCCAGACGGTAAAAAGCCTCGCGATAAAAAAAGCGATGGCAAAGTACTGAGTGCGGTGGCGATTGTGATTGCGCTGGCGATTGGCGCGGGACTTTACCTCAATGGGAAACATCAGGCCGATTTACAGGCTCAGACAAACCAGAATCTGAGTGAACAGCTGAGCGCCCTGCAGCAGCAACTGGGCAGCGACAAACAACAGCTGACGCAACAACTGGACACCGCGAACACAGCGTTGCAGGAAGCGCGGACGCAGCAGGACAACAGTGCCAAAGAGCTGGAAACCCTGCGCGATAAAGTCGCGACGATTTCCGGCAATGACACCCGCACCTGGCTGCTGGCACAGGCGGATTACCTCGTGAAACTGGCCGGCCGCAAGCTGTGGAGCGATCAGGATGTCACTACCGCCGCCGCGCTGTTGAAAAGTGCCGATACCAGCCTGGCCGATATGAATGACCCGAGCGTAATGAATGTGCGCCGTGCGCTGACGCAAGACATCAGTTCTCTCTCAACGGTGAGCCAGGTCGATTACGATGGCATCATCCTCAAACTCAATCAGCTGTCGAACGGCGTCGATAATCTGCGTCTGGCTGACAATGACAGTGATGATTCACCGATGGATGCCGATGGCGGAGAGCTTTCCAGCTCGCTGCACGAATGGCGTCAAAACCTGGTGAAGAGCTGGCATAACTTTATGGATGATTTCATTACCATCCGCCGCCGTGATAATACCGCACAGCCGCTGCTGGCACCGAATCAGGACGTTTACCTGCGTGAAAACATTCGTTCACGTCTGCTGATTGCCGCCCAGGCTGTGCCACGTCATCAGGATGAAATCTACAAACAGTCGATTGATGCGGTCTCGACCTGGGTGCGCGCCTGGTACGACACCAATGACGCTGCCACCAAAGCTTTCCTCGCACAGCTGGATGAACTGAGTCAGCAAAACATCTCAATGGATGTGCCGGATACGCTGGAAAGTCAGGCGCTGCTGGAAAAATTGATGCAGACGCGCGTGCGCAACCTGCTGGCACAGCCATCGGTTCCGGCTGATCAACAGGGAGGCTAAGCATGCTGAAAGTATTGGTGCTTTTCCTGCTGCTGATCGCAGGCGTGGTATTGGGGCCGATGATTGCCGGCCACCAGGGCTACGTGCTGATTCAGACTGATAACTGGAACGTGGAAACCAGCGTTACGGGACTGGCAATCATCCTGATTCTCAGTCTGCTGGTGATTCTGTTCATTGAATGGATTTTACGCCGCGTATTCCGCACCGGTGCACGCACGCGTGGTTGGTTCACTGGACGTAAACGCCGCAGCGCACAGCGTCACACGCAGAGCGCTCTGATGAAGCTGGCGGAAGGTGATTACAAGCAGGTTGAAAAACTGCTGTCGAAGAATGCCGATCACGCCGATCAGCCGGTGGCTAACTATCTGTTAGCAGCCGAAGCGGCACAGCAGCGTGGTGACGAAGTGCGTGCCAATCAACATCTGGAACGTGCGTCTGAGCTGTCTGAGAATGACACCATTCCGGTTGAGATCACTCGCGTGCGCCTGCAGCTGGCACGTAATGAAGATCATGCAGCACGCCACGGCATTGACCGTTTGCTGGAAGTCGCGCCGCGTCATCCTGAAGTGCTGCGTCTGGCTGAACAAGCTTATATTCGCACCGGCGCATGGGGCGCATTGCTGGATATTCTGCCCTCTATGCAGAAATCTCAGGTCAACGACGAAGCCCATCGTGAGGCGCTACAACAGCAGGCCTGGCTGGGCATGATGAATCAGGCCATGGCCGATCAAGGCAGCGAAGGCCTGAAGAAGTGGTGGCAAAACCAGAGCCGTAAAACGCGTCAGGAAACGGCGCTGCAGGTGGCGATGGCGGAACATCTGATTGAGTGTGATGACCCTGATACTGCACAAAGCATCGTGCTGGAAGGATTGAAGCGCCAGTATGACGATCGCCTGGTGCTGTTAATGCCACGCATTAAAAGTGGCGATCCGCAATCGCTGGAGAAAGCGCTGCGCCAGCAAATCAAACAACATGGCGCAACGCCGCTGCTGCACAGCACCTTGGGCCAGATGCTGATGCGCCACGGTGAGTGGCAACAGGCCGCTGAAGCTTTCCAGCAGGCACTGGCACAACGCCCTGATGCTTTTGATTATGCCTGGTTGGCCGATGTCTATGATCGCCTGCATCGCCCCGAGGACGCTGCTCAAATGCGCCGTGAAGGTCTGCTTCTCACCTTGAAGACGAATCCAAACGCTTGATTTAACGATTGTTACTTTTGTGCACGCCGGGCTTGTCCCGGCTTTTTTTTTGCCTGAAGAGTAGCGGCGTGAGGGTAAATCGCAGATAAAAAAACACCTGCCATAAGCAGGTGTAAGATCAGGTCGTTCAGACAACTGATGGTATCCGACTCAACGTAATGTCCTTCTTACTGCAGTAAAGCGTGCGCAATAACTGCCAGGCTGGACAACGGATACCGTAAGGGGCTCTGCATCATTCCCAGGTTTATGTAGCATCAGCAAACATAAGAGGTGGAATGAGCATCTACAGGATTATTATTGCATAAGCCGTGCCAGAATTGCAGATTCAGAGATAAGTTATTTTAAATCAGCAAGATAACCGTACAGCCTCACTTCAGGCTGAAAAGTGCGTCGTTATTTCGCAACACTCCCCTCAATAACTGTCTCCTCTCAACGACAACCAATGCAAGGAACTGTCAGTCCATGTAAAATCAATGGCTTATGAGTCTCATAATGACGACAACAGCCGGTGGCGTGATTTAAGAAGCAGCTTGATGTTTAGAAGCCGGGATGCTGAATTGCTGAGTTGCTGAGTTGCTGAGTTGCTGAGTTGCTGAGTTGCTGAGTTGCTGAGCTGCTGAGTTGCTGAGCTGCTGAGTTGCTGAGTTGCTGAGTTGCTGAGTTGCTGAGTTGCTGAGTTGCTGAGTTGCTGAGTTGCTGAGTTGCTG